>CANLCA010000358.1 GCA_947487925.1 Verrucomicrobiales bacterium
CTGGCGTAAGGCGCGAGTCACCAAACGATCGCGGTCCTTGTTCCGCGTGAGCTTTTTAAACCAGAACGCTCGGTTGTTAAGGGGCGTCGTCCCGTGCTTCGGGCATCCATGCCAGAAGCAGCCGTCCACGAAGATGACAACGCGCTCCTTGCGGAACATGAAATCAGGCCGGGACCCCCACACCCTCTGATGAGCGCCGGGGAGGGGACCGGGGTGAGGTGGGTCTTCCCTCAACCTTCAACCTGACCTGTCGCCGCCAGCCGGTAATGCGCGCCGCGCGCAGCAGCTTCATCAGCGCCAGCTCCGTGTTCTTGTTCCCGCGCCAGCGGATGCGCGACATCACCTCGGATCGTTTGGCGGTGGTGAAAACGTCAGGCATCCTCAAACAGGTAAGGCAAAACTGATCTTCAGCCACTCACTGATCCCAAAGCACGCGGCGCAAATCGAGAAATCCCAGGCTTTTCCACCGGTGGCGTTTGCGTAGAATGTAATCGGCATCGCCTTCCTCGTTGCCGGGCACGGCTGTGACCATTCGCGCCAGCCATGTCAGCGGCATGGGATCATCTTCGCGTTGGAGCAAGGCACACATGGTGTCGCGAACGCACGGCGCGGACGGCTTCACCACGCCTTTGGTGTGATCGATTACCAAGGTTGAGTTCGAAGAAACTGCGGCTACAAATTCGACGTGTCGCGTTTCCGCCACATGAGCAGACATGAAAGCTTGCAATTCCACTCCGCCGAGATGGAGATCGGGTTCGCCGATGAGACGGTCGATCCACGTCTGAATGTCAGACTCCGCAGCGAGCCTGCGCGCCACGCCTTGAGGTGTCTCGGCAAAGACGGCCTCGATGCCAGCGATGACCAGGGTTGTGTCGTCGGGCGTGATTTGCGGGGCGACGAAGGACTGCCACTCGCATCTCTCGGTCCAACGCTCGAGCATCACCGCGTGATCCCTGCCAAACCAGTGCAAGACGGCGCGTAGATCACGAACGAATGACCCCTCCATCTGCCGGACACGCTCGCGAGTCAGGCCGTGGCCCGATGCGCTTTCCTCCAATGTCATCCCTTCCACCAACCGACGGGTGATCAGTGTTCGTTCATCAGCGGTGAGCCTCGCAACGATGATGCCGACTGCGGCGCGAAGGGACAATCCGTTTTCAGCGTCATTCAAAGGCAGCCACTTCCGCACCGCGTTTGCATCTCCCAGCGCCACCGCGTTCGCCAGTGCTTTCACCTCGTCCGCCGTGCGACGACCCATATTGGGGTGAGCAAGAAGCCCCTCGCGCCCCACAGCCTCCCAGATTTGCAGCAGCGTTTTGAGGGTTCCGATCTGCTGGGCGTCGCAGAAATTCAGCAGGCGTTTAGTGATCGGGACTAGAGACAGCGGATAATCGGGAGGGATACCCCATGCCTCCATGAAGCGCTCGTGGGTCAATGCTTCGTGGTGGGTTGTCTCTTCACTTCCGATCTCCTTACCATCGCCTGATTCCGCGAGAACATGCTCGAGGATTTCCACGAGGCGCTCGCACTTGATGCGCCCAAACCCAAGCTGCTTGTTACATAGTCCATGCGCATCGAACTGGATGAAATCTTGGACGCGATCCTCAGCGCGCGTCGCGTACCATTTCATGCCATGCTTTGCAGCGATGGCCGAGATCGTCGGGCTTCCAGGCTTATCCCAACCGCGTTGAATACAAGCGGCGCGCGCCTGCTCCCAGCGTGCAGCCAGAGTCTCCTGCCAGGCTGTTGCCTGCGTAGTACTCATTTCTCGAATCCCTTGTCCCGTGCCACATCCAGCATGTCGAGCAATGCCTCGCACTCATCCTGCCTGAGCCTCCGGCCCTTCACGATTTTGGAGTGCAGGCTTTTGCAAATCGTGATCTGCCATTTTTGAAGACGGCTTGTCTCCTCGCCCCATGCTGCCAGCGTCGGCCACAACTCCTCACGCACTCGCAGCACGGATTCGGCAGCATCAACGTGCCTGTCCTTCCGCTTCGGAGGTTTCTCGGTTCCCGCAACGATTCCAGACGGTTCCAAGTCGCTGGTGATCGAGGGCAACTCGATCTTTGTGTCGCGAAAACTCATCCAGCACTCCTCTTTCTTCGCCATCTCCGTCACGTTGCGCCCAGCGGCGTATTCCACCAGATGGTTGTATGCCTTTGGTGCCACCGTCTTGATGGCGGTTTGCAGCCGCTCGCCCACGACCTGACGCTGCCAGATTTTCCGCTGGTCGATTCGTTGATTTGTCTCGCGTGACAGCCACGCGAGCGTGTAGGCCACGACGTTGGCGCGATAACCGCCGAGATCGAGCGCGCCGATCAGCTTCTCCGCGATTCGGAACAGCATGGCCTTTGCGCACAGCGCCTCGAAGTCGCCTTGTTCCGCCGGCTTGGCTCCGGCCTTGGTGCGTGCGAGCGTCCATTCGATAAAGTTCTTCTCCGCGCCCTTGCTCACCACATGCGGGAGCTGGTTCCAGGTGTGCTCATACTTCGCCACATCCGTTTTCGTGAACTTCTGCGACACCGGATTCTGCGCCTCCCATTCCTTCTGCTTCGCGGGTGTTCCGGAGCGCATCTTGTCATCCAGATGCGAGCCGCGCGCGCGCTCGTAATACCAGCGCGTGGGCTTGCCCGTGCCCGAGGCGGCGGGTGCCCAGACGGTGCGCGACAGGCTCTCCAGCTTTTGATGCCACTCGTCGTTGGCGTTGAAATCAGCCGTGTTCACCTTGTTCTGGCTGTTGGCGTAGCGCGAGATCAGCGGGACAAACTCCACCACCTTCTCCGCCTCGTTCACCACCGTCAGCTTCACCTGCACGGTGACATTCGAGATGTCCGCCTTCTCTTTCTTCATCGCGTGGTAGATGCTCGCCGTCGTTTGCCCACCGTTCACGATTTGGAAATCGCGCATCTGCTCCAGCTTGCACAGCCCGTCCTTGCTGCGGGAAACCGTCACCGCCTCCGCCGTGCCTGAGATGCCGTTGTTGTAGGCCAGAAAACGGTGCGGCGTGTCGCGGATCGTCGCCTGAATCCCCTTATTCACCTTGCCCTTGGCTTGGAGGAAGGAGCGCACGTTTTTCTCCAGCAGCCTCGGGCCGTAGTCGCCGTAAATATTCGCCAGCAGTGCGGCGGGGAAGAACGCCAGATATGCTTATCCCGTTGACTCAGGTGCGACCATGGATTTCAGGGGAACGTGATTTCGTTGGCTCGCCAAGCCCAGCAAGGTTTGGAACGCAGCCATCGGCGTATTCCTGCGGTTAAAACGGAACACAAATTCATCGAGGTAGTGTTGCAAGTATTTGGGATGCACGCCGTGGTGAGTGCCATTGAGCCAGGTTTTGAGGTTGCCGAAGGCGCGATGAATATGCAGGGCGTGGGTTTCGGGGCCGTGAAGTTCATGGCGAAAACCTGCCAGCGCAGTCTTGGAATAACCCTTCCATCCATCGGTATTGATCACGCTGCCGGGTTGGACGTTGCGGGTGAGAAAACTGCGGATGGACACCGCATCGGCACGCTCGGTCAGTGCCAGGCGCAGGCGTCCGGCTCGCTCCAGATGGTCGCCGTGCTTGTCTTGACAGGCTCTGACCTCCACCGCCCCGAACACCAAGGTGCTGTGTTCAGCTTTGGTGACCCCGCGTCCGGTTTTGCCGCGCACGGGACCTCCGATGATCACCTCATCCGCTTCGATCCGCCCCGCCAATGGGCTGCGTCCTTCGTGGACCATGGCGCGCCGGAGTCGCTGGAGCAGAAACCACGCAGTCTTGTAACTGCAGCCCATCTGTCGCTGGAGTTGTGTGGCACTGAGACCGGGCGTGTGGGTGGCGACGAGGTAGGCTCCCCAGAACCACTCCCGCAGGGGAAAATGACTCCGATGTAGCAACGTGCCCGCCGTTGGCGAAATCTGCAGGCTGCATCCTTGACACTCCCAAACCCGACGCCCCTCGATCGGCCAAGCCTTCTTCCAGCTACACTGCGGACATTGAAAGCCCTCCGGCCACCGGCTTTCCCACAAGTAATTCAAACAAGCAGGCTCCTCAGCAAAGTGCTCCTGAAACTCTCGGAGGGTTTTCGGAAATGTAGGCCTCGCCATCTCCAAAGCATCCGCCGATTGATACCTGAGTCAACGGGATAAGCATTACGCCAGATAAGCCGTGTATTCGCCGGTTCCATCGTCTTGAGCTAGGCAGTGAACCGCGCCGCCGGAAAACTGAAAGTCCTGATGCGCCGCCGCACTCGCCGTCCATCCGGCCACGGTCGCCGCGCCCCCCAGCGCGGGCAGCAGATGCGTGCGGAGCACATGCAGTTCGCCCCACAACCCGCGTTGGGCCTCGATGCTCAA
>CANLCA010000359.1 GCA_947487925.1 Verrucomicrobiales bacterium
CCCTTTGAACACGTTTGGCCACCCCCGGTTCATTCGGATCAAAACTGTCGGCCGGGCCCGCGGGATTTTTGGGCGGGCTCTGCCCGTAGTAGTCAGGCCGATACCAGTCGGCGCACCATTCCCAGACGTTGCCGGCCATGTCGTGGAGCCCGTAGGCATTTGCAGCAAAGGACCCGACAGGAGCGACCCCTATAAACCCATCTCCCCCGCTGTCTG
Source organism: Verrucomicrobiales bacterium (assembly GCA_947487925.1). Classification (GTDB taxonomy): domain Bacteria; phylum Verrucomicrobiota; class Verrucomicrobiia; order Limisphaerales; family F1-80-MAGS106; genus F1-80-MAGS106. The sequence continues at coordinate 217 of CANLCA010000359.1, forward strand.
CCTGCGGGAATTTCCCCTGCCAGATGTTCGCTTTCCACTTCCCGCCAGGAGCGAGATCCTCCCCCCAAATATAGACCTGCCTCTCGAGGCCGCCACGAGCGGCCCTCTCCCACTCGGCTTCCCTGGGGAGCCGCTTGCCCCTCCACTTGGCATAGGCCGCCGCATCCTCCCAGGCAACATGAACTACCGGATAGTTTCCTTTACCCGTGATATTTGAACCAGGCCCTTGGGGATGCCTCCAACTGGCTCCAGGCAGATACTCCCACCACCGATAATAGTCGTTCAGCGAGACTTCTCCAGCAGGCGGCCGGAAAACGACCGATCCCGGCACGAGCTTTTCCGGTGGCGCCCCAGGAAAATCCTCCGGTTTCGGCTTTCGCTCCGCAACCGTCACGTATTGGGTAGCCTGGACAAATCGCTCAAACTCAGCGTTCGTAACTTCCGTTTTATCCATCCAAAAACCCTCCACGCTCACCTCATGGACCGGGGTCTCATCAGCAAACCCTTCGTCAGATCCCATGGAAAAAACACCCCCAGGAATCCGGACCATCTCATTCGTCCACGACCTACCGTCCGCGGTATGCTCCTGAGTTTCTGCAGGGAGGGACCCGGTCCCAACCTCTTCGGGTGCCTGCTTCATGAGCCGCTGGGTCTTGCCAGGTCTCTCCATCTTTAACACGACCCACGAACCCGCCCCGACTGCCAAGATGACAACACACAGTGCTCCGACCAAGTGGGCCCGACCCAACGGTGTCGGGGGCTCATTCCCATAAATGTCTTTCATAAAACACCCGCCCTAGCCAGCTCAACGAGGTCAGTCAAATGCTCCCACCGCGATGTCTCCACAACGAACAACCCCGCCCGGGGACACCCCCATCAATTCGACTGGACGTGAGAACATGAATCAATACTTCGGCACGCTGGGATCGATTTCTTCCGACCAAGCAAGGATCCCACCCTTGACACTCTTCACATATTTGAACCCCTGTTCCCGCAGAAAAAGAAGTGCTTTCATGGAGCGAACCCCGCCCTTGCAGTGCAGGTAGATTGTTTGGTTCGGATCAAGCTCCGTAAACCGTTGGCCCAGGACTCCCAACGGTATCTGTGGAACATCGGGGATGTGCGCTATCTCAAATGCATCAGGGTCCCTGACATCCAACACCTTGATGCGGAGTTCGGGATTGTCCAGAGCCCGTTTCATCTCGAGTACAGTCACCTCGTCCGGGTTGGCGCCCGCTTCGGCGGGCGCAGGAGGAATTCCGCAGAACACCTCGTAATCGACCAGCTCTTTGATGCTGGGATCCTCTCCACACAACGGACACTTGGGATCCCGCCTCAGCTTGACCTCTCGAAACTTCATCTCCAAGGCGTGAAACAACATCAGACGGCCGATCAACGAGGTGCCCCGGCCAAGCGCCAATTTTAAAATCTCCGTCGCCTGGATGCACCCAATGATGCCAGGTAAAACGCCCAAAACGCCGCCTTCAGCGCAGCTTGGCACCATGCCGGGGGGCGGTGGCTCGGGATACAAGCATCGGTAGCAGGGGCCACCGAGGTGCGGGGCGAAAACACTCGCCTGGCCCTCAAAGCGAAAGATCGAGCCATACACATTGGGCTTCTTTAGCAACACACACGCATCGTTGGTCAAATATCGAGTCGGAAAATTATCCGTGCCATCGACCACGATGTCGTAAGGCCGAAGAATTTCCATCGCGTTCTCGCTCGTTAACCGAGTGCTGTGCAGTGTGACTTCCACGTTGGGATTCAGCCGCTTGATGGTGTCGCGCGCAGATTCCCCTTTAAGCCTCCCTACATCGCCGGTCCCATGCAAAAGCTGACGCTGCAGGTTGGAGAAATCGACCGTGTCGAAGTCGACCAAGCCCAGCTTGCCTATCCCGGCCGCAGCCAGATACATTGCGATGGGGGATCCCAACCCCCCGGCCCCAATGCAAAGAACACTGGTCGAGCAGATTTTCTTTTGCCCAGCCATCCCGACCTCGGGCAAAATCAAATGACGCGAATACCGCCTGATCTCTTCGTTGCTCAGTTGCATCTGTTCCTTCTGTTTAATGAATTCGTTGTTGGATCGAACCTGCGGAGGGCGCCCCCAGCTACTTGAGCCGGATGCCTCGCCCAACAGGCGTTCAAGGCCGCCGAGTGATCATGTCCCGGAACTCCTGGAAAAGATGGGTCGAATCGTGCGGCCCAGGAGAGGCCTCTGGGTGGTATTGGACGCAGAGGACGGGCTTGGTGCGATGCCGGAATCCTTCCACGGTTTTGTCGTTCAAATTGATGCGGTCCACTTCCACATCGCTAGGCAAACTCGCTGCATCCACCGCGAACCCGTGATTTTGGGATGTGATCTCAACAAGCCCAGATCGCAAATCCTTCACGGGCTGGTTCCCCCCTCGATGCCCAAATTTCAGCTTGAAGGTCTTCCCCCCGAGCGCTTGGCCCAGGATCTGATGCCCAAGACAAATGCCGAAGATCGGAATTCCCGAGCAAAGCAACTCGCGAACCGTGTTCACCGCATAAGGCAATGCCGATGGATCACCCGGTCCGTTGGATAAAAAAATGCCCGATGGCTTCAGCGCAAGGGCTTGCTCCGCCGTCGTTGTTGCCGGGAGCACGTGGGACTTGAACCCGTGCTGCCTCAACCGCCGGAGAATGTTGTATTTCATCCCAAAGTCAAACGCCACGATCGGGATGTCGGCCGGAGGCAATGGTTCACGTCGATGCCGAGGATCACCCTGGGGCTTGTCGCCTTTCACCAAGCTGAAATCTCCGCTCTCGCGGTCCTCGGCATCCCAAATAAACGCCTCCCGGTGGGTCACATCTTTCACGTAATCCACCCCCTCCAGCCCTCGCCATTCGCGAGCTTTTTGGACGGCGTCACCATCCGAAATCCCCTCGCTGGAGAGCACGCCTTTCATAGAGCCCCGGACTCGAAGCCGTCGCGTGAGCGCCCGCGTATCAATCCCCTCAATGCCAACGATCCCGTTGTCTTCGCAGTAGGAACCCAAGGATTTCTCAGCGCGCCAATTGCTGACCACTGGGGAAAGTTCGCGGACAACAAAACCAGCCACATGCGGCCGCCAAGATTCCACGTCCTCCCGGTTCACCCCATAATTGCCGATCAAGGGATAGGTCATCGTCACGATCTGCCCCTTATACGAGGGGTCCGTCAGGATCTCCTGGTAACCGGTCATCGACGTGTTAAAGCAAACTTCTCCGAGAGCTGTCGTGCGAGCTCCAAAAGGTTGTCCGCGAAAAACCGTCCCATCTTCCAACGCTAAAACCGCACTCATTGTCATGGTGGCCAAAAGCTGCTCGCTCCCAACAGGTCGGTCAACTGTTTTCAGCGCCGCGCCGATCGTCTGCTGCGGGTCATTGAAATCTGGACTCGCACCTCAACAATCCCCAGGCTCAGAAGTCACCGTTCGTGATAGGACGCGGGGCGAGAGTCGCCGACATCTGTCTGGAAATCCGTGCCTTGAACAGAAAAGGAGAACCCGCGCGAGGCGTCCACGGAGAAGACGCCATCACTCCGAGGCGCGAATTCCCATGGGAATTGGTTCCAAAAAAACCGCTCACGTCACCGTGGGGGATTACTTGGCCTTAAAGCCATCCAGCTTCCCCAAAAACGCGGGTATCCCGCCTTTGAGGTATCCCACCTGTCTCCCCTGCTCTTTGCCCTCGCTGCCAAGCACCACAAAGGTCGGGAAACCAGACACTTTGAACTCGTCCTGCAGAGCCGCGTTCGCCTTCTTCAACTCGACGGTCTGAGACTTCTTGTTGTTTGGGAAATCCAGCTCCAGCAGCACCAGATTCTTCGCCGCGTATTCCTGAAACTCTTTTGTGTCCAGCACCTCTTTCCGAATCTTGACGCACCACGAACACCAGTCCGAGCCCGTGAAATTCATCAGAATCTGCTTCTTCTCCTTCTTAGCGATCTCCTTGGCCTGGGGCAAATCGGTGAGCCACTTCGACTCCGCAGCGCCGACCTCGCTCAGCAAGGTCGCGGCAACCAACAAAAGCACCAAAAGTTGTTTCATAAGACTCTAAGATACTCGACCTCCCAC
>CANLCA010000360.1 GCA_947487925.1 Verrucomicrobiales bacterium
AGATCCTGGCGATAAAGTCTTTCCGAATCAGTCACCAGATCCATAAAGGATATGCCTCTATCTTCGTCAAACCTTTCTCATCCAGGCTGTTGCAAATCTTCACGATGTTCAACTGCCGTTTTAAGGTTCAAACATCGCCAAGAACACCCTAGGGACAGACACTCTAACACCCTACCAAAGCCCCCATGGGTCTCCTTCTGTTCTGCTGACTCGAGGGGTGTTGGATTTCAGGGATCCCGGTCGGTTTTCGTTCCCGGGATTTGCCTACCAGGGGAAGGCTCGTGCGCGGGTAGCAACGCCTTGCCACCCATGACTCAGAACCGGTATTGAAGACTGGAGAAAAGCAAGTGCGCTTCGTTATTCTGATTCCAACCTAAGAGCCGGTAGTGATTCTGGAAAAAACCATATCGCAGGGTCCATCGAATATGGGTGCTCATTCGGCGGGTCAAGGTGGCCGTGACGCCGTGTTCCTCGTTACCGCTACCATACAGGGCGCTGAAGGCCGAGTTATCCGAGTAATCGTCCGCTTGATAGTAAAAGTAATTCAGGTTGAGATCGGTTTTGGTGTCCACGACCAGACTCGAGGAAAAGTTCAGTGTCCAGTAGTTGTTCTGGGCTCGGAGGATGGCTTGAGTGATCTCTGAGGCTGGGGTTTTCGTGTCGCTCAGAACATAATTCAACCCGGCTTGCAGAGATAAACGGGACCATGGCGACCAGCTGATATCCTGCGCAACGATGTGACTGGTCATTTCCGATGATTCCATCGGGCCCAGGCCAGAGATCAAATCGGGTTTTGTGTGGATGGTGGAAAACTGAAATTCGTAGCGGCTGACCAACGTCACGCTCGGCAAGGGCCGCAAGGTGAGTCTCAGATTTCCATCAGTCGTATCGAAGTCCTGCATCACCAGAAAAGCGGGATATCGGTCGAAGGTGTTGTTTCTGGTGCTATCCAGGGAATGATCGTAGTCATAGGCGTTCAACTTATAGTAGCCCCCGGCATCCACTACCACATAGCGCGAGGGATACCATCTGGCCCCGGCGCTGTATTTTTGGAAGAATCTCCTGTCCTCGGTTTTACGTTCGATGGATGGCACTCCGACTCCATTCACAGGCACCAATCCCCCGACTTCGTTCAAGTTTCCGTCGCCCTGAGTAAAATCGGCTCGAGCGTGAAGCACCCAGTTGGTGACGCCGGTGTAGCGCAGGTCGAGCCGTTCACGAACGTCGAGCAGACTTCGTTCGCTTGAAGCCGTAAAATCGGTGATCACCAGTTCCGTCAGGGTTTCCGACCCCGCGGAACTCGCACCCCAATCCTCTTTCATGACGCGAAGGGACGGGACTATGGCCACGTTCGGGGAGGGTTTATAGAATAGGTTCAAATCCGCCACGTATTCGTGCAAGCGTGAGCCTCCATTCAATCCAAAGTAGCCGAAACCATTGAGTGCGTTGGGAGCGTAGCCCACATCGAAATCAGACCCGTAAATGCGACTCCCAGAGAAATCGGTGTTGAGGTCCGAGTAGGAGAAGCCGGTTGAAAACATCAGGTTGTTCGTCAGCCAGGTTTCGCTGAATGCATGGACATTGAACAGGTCATACGTGGCACCTTGCCGATCTGTGATCCTCCGCTGAAAAAGGGGTTCAGCGGGTGATTGGGTGATCTTCAGAGCATCATCCAGTTTCCCCGTATCATAGCGTAGTCCGCCTCCAAAATCGGTTTTGTTGATCGTGTGAGCCACATCCAGTTGGAAGGTGTCGCTGTGCTCCTTGAGGTCGTAAAACGAGGGGCTTAAGCCCCGGGATACTCCGTTAGGATGCGCGATTCCCCAACTGGTGGAGCCTTTTTCTCCGTCGCGAGTCGAGCGTTTGTATTTGAAGGAAACATTGGGTGCATCCTCCAGAGTCAACCCCCCTTCGAACGAGATTTCCCCTCGTTCCAACCCGAGTGCATTTTCGGAAAGGGGATACCCCATGTCCGAAGGAGGATCGAAGCCGCCATCGCCGTTGTACCTGATGCTATACTGGTTATACGAGAAACGCAAAAAACCGACTTTCTCACGGACCAGTTCCAGTTTCACGCCGTAATCGTCGTTATCGAAGAGGGCGTGTCCATCCACATAGAACGTCGTGTTCGTGGCCACCTCGGCCTGGTAATGGAAATCCTCGATACCGCCAAATGGGCCACCCCGACTCTGCTGCCTTTGCTGCAGACGAGATGCGTTGCCGTTGCTGAGGAATCCACCGACTGAGAATTCGATCCAGTTCGTAAAGACGACGGTTCCTCCTTCGAACAACTCTTGAGGAGTCAGTTGCACGGGCGCATTGGTTTCTGCCGACAAAAGGCTTGCCGGTGAAACGGCCAGCAGCATCAACAAAACCCAGCGCAACATCGCCAGCACAGCGGAATTGGAGACAGGCGGCAGTGATCGATGCTGAACTTCCTGCCAACGCCATGGCTCCTGTTGAATTTGTCCAGTGGATTGCATCGGGTTAAAACCTCAAAGACGGACTGACACGCGAGCCGTGCACGGCCTCGTGACAACCGGCGGTCCAACAAGTGCCTTGCTGGGCGCGCAAAGTGTGGTCGGAGCCGCCAATCAAGAGCCGGCCCCCGGTGGCCGATTGGAAATGGCATTTCAAGCATGCGTTGGCATCGCGAACAGTCAACAACTTGTCGTTCACGGACCCATGCGGGTGATGACAACTGCTGCAACCTTCGCGCACGGCCTCATGTTCGAAGACATAGGGGCCACGCTGTGCGGCGTGGCAGCGCAGACAGCTCTCATTCTCTGAGAGGAGAGACGTTCCACCGCCCTTGTGACTCGAACCCTTGTGCGGCGGGTGGCAATCGGCGCACGTGATTTTCCCTTCTGCCACCGGATGATGGCTGGGCAGGCTGAACTGGCTCCGGACGTCTGTATGACACTGAAAGCAAAGCGTTTCCGTATCCCGAGAGCGGCCCAGACCCTGGCGAGCCCCGAAGCTGCCACTCTGGAGGCGGCCGGATGAGAAGCCGTAAGGAGTTTTGACATCCCCTCCTGACTGAGCGTGAAGGCTTGAAGGGCCGTGGCAGGATTCGCATCCCGCATTGATCGAGTTTGTCCCCGAGGCGATCAACCGGGCGTGGTCGGCGGTGGCGAAATCACGGACGATTTGCGCGTGGCACGTCTCACACTCGGCGGAGCCGATGTACTCCGCCCCAGGAACATTCGGGAGCCGCACGACGCTGCGATTGCCCGTACGGCATGACATCACAACCAGCACAAGCGACGCCGTGATGAAAGCACCCATCACTTTTCGCTGGAGCCCTTGGGTCCACCGGCGACTGCTGCTCTCGTTGACGTGATTAGGCACGGGCTTCAAATTCCTATTCTTCCAATTCGTCCAGAACGAAGTCGTAGGCCGCGGACAAAAGGTCCGCGGCGTAAGGGCCGTTATGGACGCCAAAACTGCCCTCGTTGAACACCAGATAAAGGTTGAACCGAGCCTTTCGAATGGCTTCTGGTATCCATTGCTGCTCAGCGGCTGAGGGACTCGGACCCGCGCCGGATAACGATCCAGGATTTGCGTATTCCCAAGCTTTAGCGCCGTATTTTCGCAACGCGGCGGGGGCTTTGATCACGGCCCAGAAATCGAGCGCCGCTTTATCGCGCTGGATCTGGTACAATACGGCGTTGGTCGTAAACTGAACGAGCAGTTCCGGACTGACATGGCAGTTTGAGCAGAGATCGTAAGATTGCACTTTGAAGCTGTGGCCCGCTGCCCCGACTGGAGTCTGCATGTGGCACGCGACACACTGCTTTTCCATGAGCGCATGGGTGGAGGCCTGCTTGGAGGGCACGCCCGTGTCCTCCTTGCGGAAAGTGCCTAGAAGCATGTTGTATTGCGACGAACGATGCGGCGGAAAGTCCAGCGTGCTCGCGGAGTCGCCACGGTCGTTGTGGCACTGGGCGCAGACGTTGATCTCCGGGTTGTAATGGGTCGAAAAACTACCCGTGGAATGGGAGTCCACCAGCGAGCCCAAAGGATACCTCATTTGGTTGGTGTAGACTCTTCCCAGTTGATTGTTGCTGATCACCAAGCCGGTTTGTAGGTTCGTCTGGAGTCCGTTGAGGCGGTTTGTATGGACAAATTGCTGGTGGGAATCGTGGCAGGTCGCACAAGCAATCCCGACAGCGCCGGCTTCGTGACCTGAGGGCAATGGAGCATTTTTTAGAAGCGCCGCGCGAGTTGTGCCGGAGTGGCAGGAACCGCAGTTTGGGATGAAATACGCACTGCCAAGGCTGCCAGTGAA
>CANLCA010000361.1 GCA_947487925.1 Verrucomicrobiales bacterium
CCTCAGCCCATTTCTCGATCTCCCCCGGAGACTTCTTCGCCACATCGGCTGGAATAAAAGGCCGGATCGTTGGGCTTTGCGTCCACGCCGTGGTGTGGACCCAAAACGCACAGTGCGCCGAGATACCATCCAGTTTCAGTTTGGCCTTCGAAAAAGCCTGCTTAATCTCCTTGGCGCTCTTGAACCCCTTGGGCCCCTGAAGCATGTAGTTGGACGGTTGCGCCCCTGCCGCGCCGCTCCGTTTGGCATAAGCCAGAAAGTCCGCCAGGCTCTTCGCCCCGTGCTGGGCACCTTCAACGCTCGGATGAAAACAAGGCTGAGCCATAGTGGTAATGAGTAATGAGAATTTTTTGGTGATTAAACCGGCATGTTGAGTGTCCGAAACAAATAACAAAACCCGACCACCAAAATCAATGGAAACCTCTCGAAATCCGCCGGAGCCTGGTCGCTGGGAATATCCGCCGGTCATCTACGACAGGCAGCCATGAGTCCTACGCGCCGCTTGACAGGATAACAAACACCTCGCACCAGACGAGACCCCTGCGGCTCATTCGCGCACGCAACGGAAGACAAACGCTGGCGGCAAATTCCGCCAGACAATTGGGGTGGTCTCCACCGTTTTGAAATGCCGGAGTAAGCGCCGTCGAAATTGTCGCGACGTGGGCAGCCAAAAGGCATGGGCATAGGCAAACGCGACAAATTGCCCGCCCGGCGCCAAGGACTTCAGGATGGCGCTCATAATCAAACCCTGCATTCGCGGCAGCATAGAACCCCAGGCAAGACCGCTCACAATGCAGTCCGCACGCCGGCGTTTGAGATGACTGGGAAGCTGCTCCGCAGAACCCTCAATGACTTCACACTCCGGAAAACGTCTCCGAAGGATGCCCGCATTCGTCGAGTTAATCTCCACTGCGACAAGCCGACCATTTCCGTCCAATCGCTGCAGAATCAACCCTGTAAAAGCGCCCGTGCCCGGCCCCAGTTCGACCACCGTGGCGCCGGGCCGAATATCGCAGCATTTCACCACCTCCCGCGACAAGGTCGTCGAACTTGGCCAAAGCGCCCCAACGGTGAATGGCTCGCGCGCAAACTCGCCCAAAAAGCGAAGGGGCGATTCCAGCTCGCGGATGGTTTCGCGGGCACGGCTCTTGATTTCTTTGGCTGTTCGGTCCATGCGCGGTCGGCTTGCTTCAGTGTGGGCACGTTTTTCAATAAACTTCCAAACCTTTTTCCATAAATGACAACTTTTGGAATAATTCCAAGCGTCCAAAACGACTCCAGGGCGAAATCCCTATTGACCTGGCCTTCAGTTTTCGAGACAACCGACTTCAACGCAAATTAACCTTAAAGCGGCAGTTGGGCGAGGTGAAGATTGACTACGGCTTGGACGAGAGACGCTTGACCAGGCATGAAGTAGGTTTTTTATGGATCGAGGGAGCGACTTGGAAAGACCTTATCGCCAGTGGGTTGCGAAAATTCGCTCTGGACAATTCCCGTTTTAAGCGTTGAAAGAATCCCAGAGCCCATGAGCCATTGCGGTCGTTTCATGACACAGCCGATGACCCGACGGACGATGCTGCAGCGTTCCGCCAATGGCTTTGGGAGCTTGGCTCTGGCGGCCCTCCTGCAGGATTCCAAGTTCCATCGCACCCAAGGCGGGACTTTGAAGGCGGTGGGATCACTCGCACCAAAGCCCCCCCATTTCAGCCCCAAAGCATTGCGTGTAATATTCTTATACATGGACGGAGGCCCTTCGCAAGTCGACACATTCGATCCCAAGCCCCGTCTGACAAAGGAGCACGGCCAACCCTTCAAAATGAAGAAAGAGCCGACCCAGTTCAACGACAACGGCTCCACTCTCGGGAGTCCCTGGGCTTTCAAAGAGCACGGCCAATCGGGTATCCCGATCAGCGCCCTGTTTCCTTGGGTGGCCCGATGTGCGGATCATCTCTGCGTCATACGGTCCATGGTTTCAGATTTTTCGGAGCACACCAACGCCAACTATTTCCTCCACACCGGGCTTGGGTTGGCCGGGAGACCGAGCATGGGATCTTGGATCACCTATGGCCTGGGGAGCGAAAATCAAAATCTGCCAGGGTTTGTCGTCATGAATGGCGGATTGATTCCCCCAGGTGGCTTGGAGAATTTTGGGAGCGGTTTCTTGCCGCCCACTTTCCAGGGGTCCGTGTTTAAACCCTCCGACGTTCCCGTCGCCAATGTCCTTCCCTCGGAGGCAAAACCCTCCCTGCAAAGGAACAAGCTCAAGTTGACGCGCGAACTCGATGAGACATTCCTGAGCCGAATCGGTCCGGATGATCACATCGAGTCCGCCATCTTGAATTATGAACTGGCCTTTCGCATGCAGTCGGCGGTTCCTGAGTTGATGAACCTGTCGGGGGAAAGCGACGCCACGAAAACCGCCTACGGTCTTGATTCCAAATATCCACCCACCCAAACGTTTGCTCGACAGTGCCTGACCGCCAGGAGGCTCGTTGAACGGGGGGTCCGGTTTATTGAACTCACCTGCCCCACAGTGGGAGGCGACCGATGGGACCAACACGGAGGCCTCAAACAGGGCCACGAGAACAATGCCAGGGCCGTCGACCAGCCCATTGGAGCCTTGCTGATCGATCTCAAGAACCGCGGGTTGCTCGAGCAAACCCTCGTGGTTTGGGCAGGGGAGTTTGGGAGAACCCCATTCGCCCAAGGATCCGATGGCCGCGATCACAACCCGTTTGGTTTTTCCATCTGGATGGCGGGGGGCGGTGTCAGGTCCGGGACAATTTTTGGGGCGACGGATGAATTTGGCTACAAGGCCGTCGAAAACAAGGTGCACATCCATGACCTGCACGCGACCATCCTGCATCTGCTCGGGGTTGACCACATGCGGCAGACCTTCCGTTTTTCAGGGAGAGACATGCGGCTTACGGACGTCTTCGGGGAGGTTGTCCATCCGATCATCGCCTAGGAACGACCCTTATTGATGCTCGACCAAAACTAAAGTTCCTCTATAAATGAGTCTCATGAAACCCGTGATTCCCGTCCTTTCAGTCGCCGTGGCGTTTGCCTGTTTCGTCAATAACCCCGTTCAAACCCAGGCTCAAGTCGCCAAGAAAAGAATCGCTTACGTGACCAACGGGGTAGACCCGTTCTGGGATACCGCCGCGGCTGGTGTTCGAGCGGCGGAGAAAGAGTTCAAGGTCAAATGCGACATCCTCATGCCTCCAAAAGGCATCGTGGATCAAAAACGCATGATTGAAAACCTGCTCGCACAGGGCGTGGACGGCATTGCGATCAGCCCCATCGATGCAAAGAACCAGATTGGTCTGATCAACGAGGCTTGTGAGCAGGCTCATGTGATCACCCATGATTCAGACGCGCCAGGTTCCAAAAGATTATGTTTCGTGGGCATGAACAATTACAAAGCGGGCCGCGCTGCGGGAAAACTTGTGAAGGAAGCCCTGCCTAGCGGTGGGAAACTCATGATCTTTGTGGGGCGGATGGAGCAATTGAATGCCCAGCAACGGCGGCAAGGGGTGGTGGATGAATTGCTGGACCGACCGGAACAGAATCTGGAGCAGATGAAATTTGACCCGCCCGGAAAGATCGCTAGCGCCGGCCCCTACCAGATACTCGACACACGGACTGACAACTTCGACTACGCCCGCGCGAAAGCCAATGCCGAGGACGCCATGGCGGCCAACCCCGACCTCAATTGCATGGTCGGATTGTTCGCCTACAACACCCCCAAGTGCCTCGAAGCCGTCAAGGAGGCAGGTAAGATCGGAAAGATCAAGCTCGTGAGCTTCGATGAACAGGATGCGGTTCTTCAAGGCATCGCCGAGGGACAAGTGCAAGGAACGATCAGCCAGCAGCCTTATTATTATGGCTACCACTCGGTGCGGATTCTGAACGCTCTGTCTAAAGGGGACAAAAGCGTGATCCCAAAGTCTGGCTTTTACGAGGTCCCGATCGTCCAGGTGCGCAAGGCGAATGTAGAAGCTTTCCGAACGGAATTGAAAAAGCTGCAGGCTGCGGGCAAATAACAGGAAAGGGAGATTCCCATCGCGTTTCTTGCGGTGGGACTGTTCCAAAGAAAAGATCGCAAGATCCTCATGCCCCAGGCCACCCCGTTGCTGGAAGTCCGTGGAGTTTACAAAAGTTTTCCCGGGGTCAAAGCACTCCGGAATGTGAGTCTCTCGCTGGGGCAGGGAGAGGTGCTCGCCGTCATCGGTGAAAACGGGGCCGGCAAGAGCACGCTCATGAAGATTCTCGGAGGGGTTCAGCA
>CANLCA010000362.1 GCA_947487925.1 Verrucomicrobiales bacterium
AAAGCGGCGTCGACGTCGTTCTTTTAGCGACCCCTCCCGGGTTCCGGCCTTTTCATCTGAAGGCTGCGATCGAGGCTGGCAAGCACGTTTTCTGCGAGAAACCAATGGCCACGGACGCGCCTGGTGTGAGGTCGGTGATGGCGACGGTTCAAATGGCGAAACAAAAAAAGTTATCCGTGGTGGCTGGTTTTTGCTGGCGTTATAACTCGGGTGAGCGCGCCCTGATGAAGCGCATTCATGGCGGCGATATCGGGGAACCGATGGCGGTGCAGACGATCTACAATACGGGGTCGTTGTGGGTCCATCCTCGCAAGCCCGAATGGACGGACATGCAATATCAGATGAGGAACTGGTATTATTTCACGTGGCTCTCGGGCGATCATATCGTTGAGCAGGCTGTGCACAGTCTGGATAAGATGGCGTGGGCGATGAAGGATGTGCCTCCTTTAAAGTGCGTGGCCCACGGGGGAAGGCAGGCTCGGACCGGGAAGGATTACGGCCACATTTTCGATCATTTCAGTGTCGTTTATGAATACGAAAATGGAGCGCGAGGCTTTCACTCGTGCCGGCAGCAGGCTGGGTGCGCGCAGGACAACGCTGATCATATTATTGGTACCAAGGGCATCGCGCGTATCAAAGCCTTCGGACCTTTGACAATCACAGGTGCGACTCCCTGGCGTTTCAGCGGGGACCGGCCAAACATGTACCAGGTGGAGCATGATGAGTTGTTTGCGTCGATCCGCAACGGGCAACCGCTCAACGATGGAGATCGGATGTCTAGCAGCACTCTGATCGCCGGCATGGGCAGGATGGCGGCCTATACCGGGCAGGAAATCACATGGGATCAGGCCCTGAACTCCAAGGAAGACCTCACCAAACAGGCCGTGGGCCAGGAAGGAAAGGACGGGGATCCTGAGTTTCGCTGGGATTTGAAGTTGTACGAAGCTCCGGTCGCCGTTCCCGGCCTGACTCAGTTCGCCTGAGTCCGACGCTCTGCGCCTTGGTTTTGCGCTGGTTTTGAAATTATGAACTCAAAGAATCGCCGTTCGTTCCTAGCCAAATCCGCTACGGCTGTGCTGGCCCTAGCCGGAATGGGAGTTTTGGCTCAAGACACGCCCCCAAAAAGCCCACGGAAGCGACGGATCAAAAGGGGAATCATGTTCGGGACGGTGGGTGTCAAGGGTTCGGTGCTGGAGAAATTCAAGGCGCTTAAAGAGGCGGGTTTTGAAGGAGTCGAACCGAACAGTCACATGGACCAGGAGGAGGTGTTGCGGGCTCGTGACGCCACGGGGCTTGAGATCTGCAGTGTTTGTTGCGGCACGCATTGGGCGAAGCCCGTGTCCGATCCGAACCCTGGCACGCGCAAGGAGGGTTTGGACGGCTTGATACATTCGCTTCGAGATGCGAAGCGTTACGGCGCCAGCTCCGTGCTGTTTGTTCCGGCGGTGGTGAATGCTCGCGTGACCTACGACGAGGCCTACAAGCGGTCGCAAGAGGAGATTCGAAAGGCGATTCCCGTCGCGGAGGAAGCGGGCGTGAAAATTGCCATCGAGAACGTGTGGAACCAGTTTTTGCTCAGCCCCATGGAGGCAGCTCGTTACGTCGATGAGTTCAATAGCCCATGGGTGGGGTGGCACTTCGACGTTGGCAATGTGATCAACTACGGATGGCCGGAACAATGGGTTCGCATTCTTGGGAAGCGCATTCAGAAGTTGCATATTAAGGAGTTCAGCCGGGGCCGTCGCGACAAGGAAGGGTTGTGGAAGGGGTTTGATGTGGAGTTTTTGAAAGGAGACAACAATTGGCCCGCCGTGATGAAGGCGCTGGATGACATCGGCTACGAGGGCTGGGGGATTGCCGAGCAAGGCGGGGGGGGATCTCTTGAGGGGTTAAAGAAACTTTCATCCGAGATGGAGCAGATTTTCAACAGTTGAACAAAAGGAAATTGGAAAAGACGAAAACTGAGAACTGCAATTGAGCAGGTTCGGGCTTCGGCTGCTGGAGAGGCCCAGTCAGACGACTGGCAACCCTGGGCGAACAACGCCCCAATTTGTTAATTTCTGCTTTCAGTTTTCAGCTTGTCGCTTTTGCGAGTGGATCTTGACGCTTGGACTGGAAGCGACTAGCGTGGCGTCCCTTTGCGGTGGTCATAGCTCAATGGTAGAGTCCAAGCTTGTGGAGCTTGTTGTTGCGGGTTCGAGTCCCGTTGGCCACCCCAACTTTCTCCAATAATCCTTTTGTTCCGAGATTTTGTTACCGGCTTCTTCCCCGAGAGCCTTTCCTGATGCGGGCGTGGGCTCGATTTGTTATCCCGACGCAACTCGCACTGGACGGCTCTGAAGCGGAAGCTGTAGGGTGGCGTCGAACCCGGATGAGGATGATGAAGTTGAAGCAAAACCGCGGTGTGCACTGCTCCCAGTTTTGGGTGTGGTCTACTTTGTTTTTGATGGTCGTTTCTGTGGTCGCAATTCCTGTGTTGCAAACTGCGGCTCAAGTCCCGCCCGAGGCTTCAAAAGGGATTCTTCCCATCAAACGCTTGCAGCGCACAACATCTGTGGATTTTGAGCGCGAGATTCTCCCGATATTGAAGGCGAATTGCCTTGCTTGCCACAACAAGACTACGACCAAAGCTGATCTCATCTTGGAAACCCCGGCCACAATCCTCAAAGGCGGGGAGTCCGGGCCGGCTGTAGTTCCTGGGAAATCCACCGAAAGCTTGCTGTTTAAAATGGCTACGCATGAGTCCAAACCTCGCATGCCTCCCAAGGAGAACAAGGTTTCGGCGGTCGATCTGACACCGGAACAACTGGGCCTGCTCCAGTCATGGATCGAACAGGGGGCAAAGGGTGAGGTGCGGGGCGAAGTCGTCATGGAGTGGCAATCCCTGCCGCCATCTCTGAAGGCCATCTACGCAGTGGCGGTGAGTCCTGAGGGCTCGCTCGCGGCGTGCGCCCGTGGAAATCGGATCTCGATTTATGATCTGGTTCGCGGCGGGTCTCCGGCAAAGTTCGGAGGTGGGGACTTGGCGGTTTCACAGGAAATTCCGCAGGCAACCCCACCCGCAGGGTTGGATGGGGCGGTCCCGATTTTGGCCAAGTCACGCAAAGGGCATTCTCGACTTCCCGCACCCGGCTCCGGGGGATCGAAGAGCGGCCTGGAAACCGATCCGTCGGCCGCGCTCCATCGTGACTGGGTTGGAGCCCTGTGTTTCAGCCCCGATGGGGACCGTCTTGCTTCCGCGGGTTACCGTGAAGTAAAAATCTGGAGCCGCTTCCACCCTGTTTTGAGCAGGGAGATACCAAGAATCGCCGAAGAAACCTCCCTTGCCGCGGTTTCCGCAACAGGGCGCTTCGCGGCGGTTTGTGGAGCGAAGGGGTCAGTCCAAGTATTCGACCTAGGGTCTGGAAAAGTGGTTTGGCGAAAGGCGGTGCACAAGAGGCGCGTGGCCGCGTTGAATTTCAGCCCCGGAGAAGATCGTTTGTTGACTGTCGGCGACGACGGAACCGCATTGGTTTGGGATGCGCTCAGCGGGAGTCGTGCAGGCGCTTGGAAGGTTTCCAGGAACGTCACATCCGCAGGGTGGATCGGGGGGGAGAAGGGGGTGATTTTGGGGTTCGCGGACGGAACGATTCAGCTTTGGACTTTGGGGCAGACGAGTGCATGGAACCTCGAACGGGAGTTTTTGGCACACACGAACTCGGTAACAGTCACTGAAGTTTCCGGTGATGGTGCGCGATTGATGACCGGCGGTCTGGACGGTTCGGTGGCGTTATGGGAGTTGAAAGGCGGCAAGCTGCTGCAGCGTTTCGAGCACGGATCACCAGTGCGCGGCGGGGCATTCGGTCCGGATCTGAAGCGATTGGCTTCCGCAGCTGAAGATGGATCAGTGAAAGTGTGGGAGTTGGAAAGGAAAGAGGTTGTTTTTGAAGGTCGTGGCGACCGGGTGTCACAACTCGCCCAATCGGCGATGGAACGTACGGCGAGATTGGCTACCAACACCGTTTCCTTTTCAAAGCTTCAGTTCCAGGGTTCGACCAACGAGTTAAGTGGACAATTGGATCGTCATAAAAAGGCATTGGAAGCAGTGGCCTCCGCTGAAAAATCAATCGTGGAAAAGCGTGCGGCATCGGAAAAGGCGAACGGAGAAAAGACCAAGGCCATCGCGGCGATGGAGGCGTTCGAAAAACAGTCCAAGTCATTGGTTGAGTCTTTCGATGGGACGCAGAAATTGGCCGCCGCCGCGGTCGAGGGGACAAAGCTGGCCGGGGAGGCCAAGGCCTACT
>CANLCA010000363.1 GCA_947487925.1 Verrucomicrobiales bacterium
CCTATCTCTGGGGTTTCAGAACATCGCGGGATTCGATTGCGACGAAGGGCAGGTTCGTGCCTGCAAGCAAGCGGGTCTCAACGTGGGCCTGGTGGAGTCGGAACAAACCATCTCTTACCTCCGCGCCCGGCCACGGACGTTTGACTTCATCCTTTCCCTCGACGTGCTTGAGCACATCCCAAACGACACGGTGCTCGAGGTCGTCTCCTCCATTTCCTCGGCCTTGAAACCAGAGGGCCGTTTCCTCTGCTCCGTCCCCAACGCCAACTCCGCCATCGCGGAGCGCTGGCGCTACAATGATTGGACCCATCACAATAGCTTCACGGAACACAGCCTCGACTTCCTGCTGTTCAACGGAGGATTTGGCAAAATCGAGATCTACCCGGAGGAATTTTTGGTCCGCCCAAAACACGCATGGCTGCCGGTCGGTGGTGCGCGCCATTGGTGGCTGTTCAAGTTCTTCCGCACCTGGAGGCGGCTTGAGATGATGGCGGAACTGGGCCCCGCCCAGGGCCGCTTGGTCCCCCTTTCCCTCAACCTTCTCGCCACGGCAGAAAACCTGGTGGCCCCAGCAGGACAAGGACGCTGACATCCCATGGAAAAGCCCATGATCAAAACTGACTACAGCCGGATCTACCTCCGCTTCCACTCGGATACCCCGGAACATATCGCGGCCATGACCGCCTACTTTCGACGAATCCTCAAACCCTTGCTTCCTCAGAACAAGGAAAACACGCTCTTCGATGTCGGTTGCGGAATGGGCTTCGCACTCATGGCTCTCAAGCAGCTTGGCTACAACAATGTCTCGGGTTGTGACTCGGACGAGAGACAGGTGGATTACTGCCGGAAGAACGGACTGGAGGTCGTACAAACCGAGGATACAGCGGCCTGGTTGGCGACGAACAAATCGAAGTTCGGGGGCATTCTCGCACTGGACCTGATCGAGCACATCCCAGTCCCTGACCAACTCGAATTCACGCGCACACTGCTTGAGGCCTTAACGGCAGGTGCCCCGTTGATCGGCACTGTCCCCAACGCCAGCTCCAGCCTCGCCATGCGGAGCCGTCATATTTGCTTCACTCACCACGCGAGCTTTACCGAGCACAGTCTCGATTTTTTGCTCTATAACGCTGGATTCGAAAACATCCAGATTCAGGAAGTGGAGTACCTGACCCCTCCCCCGAACGTGTGGATTCCCCGCGGCGCCGCAAGGCATTGGTGGGCGCTCAAGTTCTTCAGGCTCTGGCGGCGTCTCCAGATGATGGCTGAACTCGGCCCAGCACAAGGCCGGCTCGTCCCGCTCTCACTCAACCTCCTCTTCTCGGCAACCAGAAAAAAGACGTTGAACCACTAATCCCTTAAACGGCAACCGCCAGCGGCGTCTCTTCACCGCGCTCAACTGCCGTTTCAAGTTGAAGGTCAACCATACCGCCGCGTGAGCCGATCCGCGTCATAAGCCTGCCTTTGTGCCGAGGTCATCAGGCTGAAGTCAGGCTTTCCATTCCCCAAAACAGGCCACCGAACCGCCGAACCGGCCCCGCCTTTCTTCTCAGGAAGCTTCCCATCCGGGGTGGAAGCCGACCCAACCGCTACCCGGGCCAAAGGATTATTTCGCACTTCAACCACCCGACGAACGCCTTCCCCTCCGTAGCTCATCGACTGATCCGTCAAGACCAAATCGTGCTCCAGCGCGCGGTGTGGCTTGATCCCCTTGGACTGTAAAATCCCATGGTAAGCCCGGACGGCCTCCTCGGGAGAAAGCCGCCCGTCCGTTATCAAACGCAGCATCTCAATGAACCCAAGCTGATGCTCCGCGTTGTTGATCTTGCGCCCAAACAACGCCACTCTCGCGCCATATTTCTGGGCATCATGGATGAGCCGGAAGGCGTCATACGTCGTCCCCGCACTCCCTCCCAAGATCCCGACCACGAGGTTCGGGTCGTACTGCGCCAATTCCTCCATCGCCCGCGCCCCATGGTAGGCAATCTTCAGAAAAACAGGGCGACCCGCCTCGGGCACACCCGCCAAGGTGCGAAGGATGTTGTCGTTGATGAACTCTCCAAGTTTTTCAGCCGGCACGCCGCTGCTCACGTTGGGATCAAAGACCTCCAGAAAATAACGAAACGCCTTGCGCTCGGCTTCCTCGCGAAACGCCTTGAACTCAAGCAAGGTCTCCCGATCCTGCCCCAGCTCATTCACAAACGTCACGGAATACAGCCCGAGGTTGGCCCCAGGAAATTCCGCGCCCCCTCGATCACAGTCCACCCGGCCACATTGAATTTGATCAATGCTCGCGCTCCGGAACGTCTGTGCCGGTTCCTTGGTGTAACACCCATGTCTCACCGCCCAGACATCCGTCGTGTCGTTCGCCCGCGCCGCCGGTGTCACGGGCGAATTCCGAAACAACCCTTCCTTGATGGTCAATTGCTCATTCACATAAGCAGACATCAACATGATATCCACCAAACCCTGGTTCACCACCTCACGGATGATGTCCAGAAATTCTGGCAAATTCCGATATCCGAATTCCTCCCTCGACCAGACCTCGGGTGAAAATCTCGCGGGACGTTCCCCTCGCGAAGACAGATAGCCCCGAGGCCCTGGCGCTCGAACGCCAAAGGCCATGTCTGCATCCTTCGCATCGGCAATGATGAAAGCCCGAGAACTCGGTTGAACCCTCACCTGAGCCAGTTTTGCGTCGAGACTTTTCATGGCAATGTTCCCCCACCCAGGCGTTTCCCTCTTCCTCTTCCTCGTAATCGTAATCCTAATCCCAATCGTTCCCTCGGTTTGAGGGGCAACTCCCGGCGATGACGTTGACGATTAGGAATAAGACAAAGGGCGAAGCAGTGGAGTTGCTCGCGCCCACCCGCAAACGACCTCGCCTCGCTCACCTCAAATCTCAAGCCTTGACCTTCCCCAATGTATCGCTTAACGCCTTCGCCGACTGCTGAAGGCCCATCGCTTCTTTAGGCCAAAGTTTGATCTCCACATGCTTCTCCACCCCGCGGCGCCCGACGATGGAAGGCACGCTGAGACAGATGTCGTGAATCCCATAAGCCCCCTGCACTAGGGATGAAACGGGTAGCAGCGCCTTCTTGTTCAACAAGACACTGTGGATCACATCGCGGATCGCAATGCCCACCGCCCACCCCGCTCCGCCTTTTTTCTTGATAACCTCCGCCCCGCTGCCCTTGGTCCTTTCAAAGACCGTGTTCTGAAAACTCGCGGTGCATTCCGCCAGCCCGGACAGCGGCAAACCGTTCACCGCCGCGCTCGACCAGACCGGGATCATCGAATCTCCGTGCTCCCCAAGTATCAAAGCCTTCACCTGGGTCGGCGCTAGCTTCAAAGCCTCCGCAACAAATGAACTGAACCTCGAGGTGTCGAGCATCGTCCCCAGTCCGTAAACCTGGCTCCACGGGAGGCCCAACCGTTGCACCGCCAATTGCGTCAAGATGTCCACGGGGTTCGAAACCACAAACACATGCGCTTCCTTCTTCAACCCCGCCGATTTCATGCTCTCCAATATCTGGAGGAACAACGCCACGTTGCGGTTGATCAAGTCCAGGCGGGATTCATCCGGCTTCCGGCGCAGCCCGGCTGTGATCAAAAACAAATCGCTGTCTGCCGCGCGGGCATAATCACCCGCGTAGATCCTCTGATCCCCAGCCAGAGCGCTGCCGTGGAGCAGGTCCAGCGCCTCCCCCTCCGCCAAATCCTTATTGGCATCCAAAATCTGTAATTCCGCCACAAGTCCGGCGCATTGAAGCGCGAACGCCGCGCAGGATCCTACCCGCCCGCCTCCCCCAATAATGGTCACTTTCATAAGCCTCGATCGTTGCCTCAGGATTTTTCGTGCTTCGCCGCTGATGAACTCTCATCGTCACTCATAAGACTCTCCTCATGAGTTCTGATCAGGGTCAATCAGTGGTTATTCAACCGCCTAGTTTCCCTTCATCCGCGCCAGGATCTGCTCCGTAATCAGTTGAACGGTCTTTTCCACCTCTGGATCTAACGATGCAGAGACCGCCTCCTTCGTCGGCGCCGCGCAAACCACCCCTGGCCGCCACTCGTCATTGTCGCAAAGTTCGCACTCTTTCAGCCCGATCCTTGGATCAGGAATTCCAAGGCTCTGCTTGATTTTCAGCAGGTCCTGCAACTGCGTCGGTGTCATCGTCTGCGCCGGTTTCCCTAGTTGCGCCGCCACCAAGACCGTCCGACAATACGCCTCCAGGATCTCCATCTTGAAGTAGGCGTCCTCCACGTTGTTATGGCTC
>CANLCA010000364.1 GCA_947487925.1 Verrucomicrobiales bacterium
CACACGCGTCAGCCAAAACAGTTGTTGCGGCCGCCCAAAGCAGCAAGGATGCCGAACACAACTGGTTGGACATAGAGGAAAGCCTTTGTTTATGCGGCTTTATTATGGGTCAATAACTTCAGCGTTCAAAGTTAATCTGGGAAATGTGGGTCAAAATAGTTCGCTCGCCTCCCTCTTCCTGTGCCTTCAACCGGCTTTCCTTCAAAAGTTCGGGCCTGAATCTTGAGGTTCTTTCGATTCCACCGCCGATTTCCGATGCTGCCGTGGGGCTTGCGCATTGTCAGATAAACGTGTATCTACTTCTGACAATAGGTATCCGATGAACGTGGCCAATCCAATCGAACAAGCGATGCTTGATCGCATCAAGGCGCGGGGTGACGGCTGGGTGTTCAGCCCGGTCGACTTCGTTGATCTTGGCAATCGGAACGCGGTGGACAAAGCCTTGTCGCGAATGGCGGCGGCCGGCTCGGTTCGGCGCGTGGCGCGTGGGTTGTATGACGTGCCCAAGCGGCACTCACTTGTCGGTTTGACGGCCCCCAGCATCGACCAGGTGGCCAAGGCGATTGCCGGAAAAAGCGGCACGCGGTTACAGCCCACCGGCGCGTATGCTGCCAATCTGCTGGGGTTGTCTGACCAGGTGCCCGCAAAGGTGGTTTTTCTCACCGATGGTCGCAGCAAGCGTATTCAACTGGGCAAATTGACCATCACGCTCAAGCAGACGTCTCCACGAATCATGGCAACCGCCGGAACCATCAGCGGATCCATCATTCAGGCGCTCCGGTATCTCGGGAAGGACCACGTCACGGAGGAAACCGTCAAGCGGCTCGACCGCAGACTTTCACCGGACGACCGGAAACAATTGTTGAAGGATCTGACGTATGCCCCGGCGTGGATTGCGCTCATCATGCGGAAGCTGGCCACTCTCGGTTAATCATGGACGCCTTTGTCAAACTGAGCCCGGAGGACCGAAGGATATTCTTCGAGGGAGCGGCCGCGCCCCTCAACCTCGCGCCCCTGATGGTCGAGAAGGATTTCTGGGTCTGCTGGACGCTGAAGGAATTGTTCCGGCTACCCGTGATGGGGGAACATCTGATTTTCAAAGGAGGCATCTCGCTGTCGAAGGTGTTCAAGGTCATCGAGAGATTCTCGGAGGACATCGACGTTTCCATCGACCGGGGCTTCCTCGGATTTGACGGCCCAAACGAACCGGAGGCGGGCGCCAGCAACAAGGAGAAGCAGCGACGCATCGGAGCGCTCCGAACCGCGTGCCAGCAGAGTATCGCCAACCAGTTGCAGCCTGCGCTGACTGCGGCCATCAAATCCAAATTGCGATCGAGCGAGACTTGGTCATTGCGAGCGGATGACGAGGATCCCGACGGGCAAACCCTGCTTTTCGAGTATCCCTCCAGCATCACCTCGGAGACCGGGGGCTACGTCCGTCGCCTGGTTAAGATCGAATTGGGTGCGCGGGCCGATCATTGGCCGCACGAGACGAGGACCATCACGCCGTATGTCGCCGAGCAATTTCCGCAGGGGTTCGGAGAAGGAAGCTGTCCCGTGAAAGTTTTGTCGGCGGAGCGAACGTTCTGGGAAAAGGCCACCATTCTGCACGCCGAGTTTCATCGCCCGACGGACAAGGCGATGCCCGAGCGCTTCTCCCGGCACTACTCTGATTTTCATGATTTGATACGCAAGGGCGTGGCCAAGTCAGCGACGCCAAAGCTGGAGTTGCTGGCACGGGTCGCCGACCACAAAACGCTGTTCTTCAAATCTTCCTGGGCCAAATACGGCGAGGCGACGAAAGGGACACTGCGCATCGCACCGCCGGAACACCGCTTGAAGGCGTTGAGCGACGACTACGCGAAGATGCAGCAGATGTTTTTTGGGAAACCCGCCCGTTTCGACGGTATCATGACCGTCCTTCAGGAATGGGAGACCGAATTTAACCAGCGCTGACTAATGACGCAGCACGCTCAGGCGACGACCACAACTGGCAATCCGTTTGGAGGATGAACGACTCCCGGCGTTGTCAGGGTGGTCAAGGTGATTTCCGGACCAAGCCCCGTTCGCCCTTTGGGGCAAATGCTTGAACTGGCCTCGGCGCCAGGTGAACCGGACAAATCACCGAACATAAAAGGAACCAACACATGAAATCCTCGATCTGGATTGCGATTCTAAACATCGGGCTGACCTGTGGGTTGCCACTGTCGGCGGCTGAAAAGGGACCTGATGTGGACGCCATCTTGCATAAATTTGTTCAGGCTCTTGGTGGGCGGGAGGCTTTAACGAAAATCGAGTCGCGCCAAGTCGCAGCTGAGATGGAGACCCTGGGCGCTCAAGGGGAATATATTTCGATGTCCAAATCTCCGAACTTGCCCACCTCCCAGCCCTCCTGGCGGAGCAACGCCGTGATCCGCCGGTAGCCGTACCGCGGATGCTGGGTCGAGAGTTCCCCCAGGCGTCGGTGAAGCGCCTTCTCCCTCTCGCCGGGCGGACGACCCCGGTATCGGTAGGTCGACCGTGACAGCTTCAACAGCCGACACCCCGCCCGGATCGAACAGACCCCTTCGGCCGCCATCCGCCGCACCTCCTCCCGGCGCGTTGCCGGGCTCAGAGCTTTTTTCGCATACGGCCTCCAAGACCCGGTTCTTCAGCAACGACTCCGCCAGCATCTTCTTCAGCTCGGAGTTCTCACGCTCCAACTCCTTCAACCGCCTGGCCTCGTTGACCTCCATCAGCCCGAACTGCTTCCGCCAGCGATGGTACGTTGCCTCCGAGATGTTCTTCTCCTGACACAACTCCCGGATCGCCTTCCCGCCGTCCACTTCCCGGAGAATCCGAATCTTCTCTTCAGTCGTGTGTCTCTTTCCTTTCATGGTCTGGTCCTTTCTTCGGCCCAGACTCTCACTCCACCCGGCTCAGTTTGGCGAGGTCACGTCACCCCCTTTGCTTGTCCGCGCTCATCGCCTCTGTTGTAATCGGTAGTCCAAGCAGTTACGGTTCGCCGCAAATGAAATCCTTGATCGTCTGTTTTGCACTGGCCTGCCTTGCAGCGGTGGCTCAGGTCTCAGTGCCCTTTCCAACGGGCTTCAAATCTCCAGAGGTGCATGACGATCATCGCGTGACCTTTCGGTTGAACGCGCCGAAAGCGTCGCAAGCGTCATGCTTCGGTGATTGGATGCCTCCAGGCACGAGCCAGAAAATGACGCGCGACACGAACGGTGTGTGGAGCATCACGCTGGGGCCGCTGCCGCCGAGCATCTATATTTACAATTTCATCCTGGATGGCGTGGCGATCGCCGATCCTTTCAATCCCCGGATCAAATTGCGCGCGCAGACTTCGGCCAGCTTGTTGGAAATGCCAGGGGATGCGCCGCAACTTTGGCAGACTGCGGATGTGCCGCATGGCACGGTGGAAATTGTGCAACACACTTCGCGTGTCATCGCGGGCGAAACCCGTCAGGTTTGGGTGTACAAACCGCCGGGATATGAGGCGGCCAAATCGCGCCGTTATCCCGTACTGTATTTGTTGCATGGATCGAACGATCAGCCCGCGGGCTGGACCCAGGTCGGAGGCGCAAACTTCATCTTGGACAACTTGCTGGCGCGGAAGCAGTCGGTTCCGATGCTTGTGGTCACGCCGTTTGGCCACGCGGTGCCGTTCGGTTCACCGCGAGAACTTCAGTCCAAGAACACAGCGATCCTTGAGGAGTATCTTTTGAAAGAGGTCATGCCGGAAATTGAAGGACGGTTTCGTGTCGCCAAGGGACGGCTGAATCGGGCGATCATCGGCTATTCCATGGGCGGTGGGCAATCACTGCAGATCGGTCTGGGCCACCTTGATTTGTTTGCCACGGTGGGGGCCTATAGCGCGGGAGTTCCGGGGGATTTTGAGACGCGATTCAAGCGTCTGCTGGATGATCCTAAAGGGACCAATTCCAAATTGAAACTCTTGTGGATCGGTTGTGGAAAGCAGGACTCGCTCTTTGCGCGGTCGCAGGCACTCTCTGAAATGCTGGCGTCGCGTCAAATCACGCATGTGTACCGCCCGACGGAAGGCGGGCACACTTACACCGTCTGGCGCGGTTATTTGGAGGAGACCGTTCCGTTGTTGTTCAAAAAGTGATCCGGCGGGGAGTGTTCCAAATAACGGGCCAAAACGCGCCCACGGGCGAGCGCCTGGCTCGACCCCCACCCTACGCGACCAATTGGTAGGAATTTGGTTTTTGACGCTCCGCGGTTATTGACGGTGCGGAGAGAGGACAAGACCTGCTGTA
>CANLCA010000365.1 GCA_947487925.1 Verrucomicrobiales bacterium
GGCAGGTTTTCTTTGGGACAACACCCTCAAGCACGGACGGACGTTCCGCAACTACGGTGAGTTCGCCGCCCCCGCCGTGAAGTGGCGCGATCCAAAGCGCAACGGTTCACCCAAATTTATGGACTGCTACCGTCAATGGAAGGGAGAGTCTAACGACGTTCTCTTCGCCAGTCATCCGATGGTCCCCACGCTCAAGCCGCACACGCCTACCGATTACGTTGGCTGGTCGATGGAGGTTCCGGACCAGTATCGCGCCGATGTCTTTCTCCGTGAGTTAAAGGCCTTCGAGGCTCAGGGTACACTCCCGAACCTTATCCTCATCTGCCTCCCCAATGATCATACCAGCGGCACGAGCAAAGGTTCGCCCACACCCGCCTCGTGCATTGCCGACAACGACCTCGCGTTCGGCCGCATCGTCGAGGCGATATCGCGGAGCAAGTTCTGGCCGGAGACCGCCATTTTCGCCATTGAGGACGATCCGCAGGCGGGTTGGGATCATGTCAGCGGCTACCGCACCACCGCCTTTTGCGTGAGCCCATACACCAAACGCGGAGCGGTGGTGAGCACTCAATACAACACCACAAGCCTCATCCGCACCATCGAGCAAATCCTCGCGCTGCCACCGATGAACCAGTTCGACGCCAGCGCCACGCCCATGGCCGATTGTTTTACGGATCGTCCAGACTTCACGCCCTTTACCGCAGTGCCAAACAACGTCCCACTAGACCAGTTGAACCCCGAGCCTCGAGCGATCAACGATCCCCTGCTTAGAAAGAACGCCGAAGTGTCGGCGAAGCTTAACTTCCGCCAGATTGACAAAGCACCCGAGGATGTGCTGAACCGCATCCTCTGGTTCGCGATGAAAGGCAGCGCCGCGCCCTATCCCGAATGGGCCATCAACAAAAACGAGGATGAAGACGAGGAGTGAGCCAGGCTCCGGTCGGGCCTAGATCCCTGACGGGCGAAGGCGTGGTGTTGCTGCATCTGCGCCACCGCCGGATGACCGCCCAATGGTTGCTTGTGTCTGGCCGTGCTGTTCATGCGGTATCGGTTGGTCGAAGTGGTGAGACAGATTGACGGGTTGCGGTATGCAACCGCGGTGCAGGGGGGCAAGCGGTTTGCTGAGGCGGAGAAAACAGACGGCGCGCTCAAGTGTTTCCAGACGAACCTGCGCCGTCTATTGTCGCACTTCAAGACTTGACCCCATCGCCTCCTTATTTGGGCGTGTTCCAAATGCAGAGTTTCAAGAGGATTTGGTGCAATGCTTACTTTGCCGCGCTAAGTTTTTGAGTGAAGTATTGGATCAATGCCTGATCCGCTTGCTCCGCGTCCGCTCCTTTGAAACCATGGCCGGCGCCCTCCAGAGTGAGTAGGTTGACCTCCACGCCACACGCCGAAAGGCGGTCGCGCATCCAGAGAGCTTGCTCGTAGTGGACGTACTTGTCTTCGGTCCCATGGATGATCAGCGTGGGTGCCGCAGCCGGCGTGACCCAATTGAGCGGGCTGGACTGGATGTGCCGCGCACGGGCGGTCTCCAGGTTCCCACCCAGCCACAGCGGGAGCACTTCATGGGCGTCTACACTCTTCCCGTAGGATTTGGTGAAATCGCTCGGGCCATAGACATTCACCACGCAGCTCACGGCGCTGGAGACACCGGGATTTTCGGTTCCCTCGAACTCCGCGACGCCAGCGGTTACTCCAAGGAACTGGGCAAGGTGCCCTCCTGCTGAGCCACCCGTCACGCCGATCCGCTGAGGGTCTGCCTGCCAACGGGTGGCATGGGTGCGCAGCCAGCGGACTGCCGCCTTTGTGTCATGCACTGCGGCAGGAAATTGATGCTTGGGGGCCAGTCGATAGCTAGCGGTGGCGGCGATGAAACCGCGTTGCGCAAGCTTCAGGCAGAGTTGGTTGTAGCCTTCGCGCGAACCAGCCCGAAAGCCGCCTCCATGAATGCAAAGCACCATCGGCAACGGTCCCTTAGCGTGTCGGGGGCGCGCCAGGTTCAGCTGCAGTTGTTGGTTGTCGGGATTTGCATACTCAAGGTTCTTTTCGAAGATCACGTTCTCGGGCACCACCAGATCCGCGGCATGGAGTGGCGCCACCATTGATGCCGCCAGACCGAGGAGTAGCAAGGCGCGGAGCACGGGAGCATGGGGTGACATGGGTGGAGCCTAATTGAAACCGACTGAATGATCAAGCGAATGGAGCCTGCTCATCGATTCCAGGCTTCGAGACTGCTACGCCGCGATGGAACCAAGGACTTGATTAGAGCCTGGGACCAGCATTTCGAAGATGGTGTCTTGGGAACTGCGGCTTTTCGATCTCCAATTTCTGTGGTAGGTTGGAAGGCACTGGCTTTATGAACGACTCCGATTCCAACGATGAGTGCCGCGCCTCGGATCCGTTGTCTGACGATTTGGTTTCAGTCACCGGTTGCATGATCATCGGATACTTTCCCAAGCGCCGCGGGGTCCGGGCCGGTTGGGTTTCGCCCTATCCAGAATGCCCAGACGCTTCCTGCCCGTCCCCGGCACCCGTCGAGGAAATGTGCAGTGCGAGCCCTTGCATCTCAGGAAGTCTGGAAAAATGGACCGAAGAAGTCAGTTTGTTCTTGTCTAGGTCTCGGAATCTCGCTCTCTTCGAGTCTTAATTCCGTGTCTCCCCAGCCATAGGCTGAATGCAAGAAAAGCTAGAGCAAACCCCAGGGGTTCAGATAAGGATTCCTCCGCCTGAGTTATGGTCATGGATTTGCGCGGGTTGCCTTGAAGGTAGCGAATCGGGAGTTTACTCCCGGGTTTATCATTAAAGCGAGAATACTCCTTCTCCTTTGTTCTAAAGCTTTGAGGGTTTCCAGAGTCATCCGTGAATTCGATTGTGAGGCGAGCACCAACTGCTTTGATGTTTCGCTTAGTCTCTATTATTTCCACCTGGGTGATTTTGCCGTCAGCAACCACACCATCGGTGCGAATCTTCCACACCCAATAGACATCTGTCCAAAGGAAATATAAGGATCCGATCATTAACCAGATCGAACAAATCAACAGAATGATCCATTTCATGTTTGCAACGAAGTTGTATTAAATCGTTTTGTAAGGAGTAGCTATTGATAATCGCTGAATGACAACCATATTCACCAATTTGATGAAGCTCGGGTTGATTTGTCTCGGCTGCATCGTCGGACCCCTCATGGTCTGTCCGGTTATCGAGGCAGAAGAGCCGCGAGTTCTGCCGGTCTGGCCGGGGGCTGCTCCTGGAGACCACGGCAAAATCGGTCCGGAACGGATTCGTGCACCCTCTGAAGCGCCGACGAAAAGTTCCACCTGGATAACCGATGTCACGAAGCCGACCATCACAGTCTTTTCTCCGCCCAAGGAGAAGAACACCGGAGCTGCTGTCCTCATCTGTCCGGGTGGCGGCTACTGGAATCTGGCTTGGGACTTGGAGGGAGAGGAGGTGGCAGCGTGGTTGAACGCGGTCGGTGTAACTGGCATCGTGCTCAAATATCGCGTACCGCGTCGTGCGGACCAACCGGAGCGCCTACCGGCTCCAGGTCCATTGTTGGACGCCCAGCGAGCGGTCAGTCTGGTGCGGAGCCGTGCCGCGGAGTGGGGGATCCACTCGAACCGCATCGGCATTGTTGGCTTCTCCGCGGGCGGACACCTTGCGGTGGCCACAGCGACTCATTTCGACCAACGCGCTTACAGCCCGGTTGACGAAATTGACAAGCTCAGTTGCCGGCCGGACTTCGCGGTTGCGGTCTATCCGGGCTATTTCATAGAACAACAACCTGCGGGTACGGAGATATCGAAGGATGTCCTCGCTCCCTACATTCGAATTCCGAGCGAGACCCCCCCGGTCTTCCTCGTCCACGCGAGCGATGACACTGTGGCCGGCGTCGAGAACAGCGTGGTGATGTACCTCGCCTTGAAGCGCGTGAACGTCGCGGCGGAGTTGCACGTCTATGCCCAGGGTGGCCACGGATTCGGCGTCCGGAAGAGCAGCCTACCTTGTTCGACATGGACGGATCGCTGTGTCGCCTGGCTGCAAACTCTGGGAATGCTCGGCACCAACGTTCATTGAGCGTTGCTGAGGTCACGAGGACAATGCCCGAGGAGTGGAAACCGCCAGAAGAATCAATGATGGCCGAACCGCGCCGCTTCTGTGGTCAAGAAGCTTGAGAGGGCTCGCGATAGTTGGACCTGATGCTTTATTCAGGGTTCAAACTGGAAAAAGCAGTAGGACCACGGATAAACGCGGATAGACACTGATTCAGA
>CANLCA010000366.1 GCA_947487925.1 Verrucomicrobiales bacterium
GGGGAGGCACCGCACGAAATAATGAGGCCACCTTAACGCGGTTGTTGACATAAACCCCGGCCGCACTCCCGCCAATCGCATCCACCTTCGGCAAATAGGCCGCCGCTCTTTTCAACGAATCCATGATGCCGTCAAAATGATATTGCGGATTCGACTGTTTGATTGGATCCCAAACAATCTCCTCGCTGAAGACAACCTGACCGTTGATCAGGGCCGCAACTTTTCGATCGCTGCCCCCGAGGTCGAAACCAATTCGGTTTCCATCCAAGTGCCTTCCCAACGGTGCCGTGAAACTCCGAACCGGTGGCAGTTCGCGAACCGGAACCACTTCGATGGCATGGTTATAGATCTTGTGGCCGATGATCAGATCGTCAAACTGACCGCGGGGATTTTGCGCATAATGGCGCTCCAGGTGAGCCACAACGGGGGAGGGGGCCTCGATGTGGATCCGGAAGCCACCCCTTGCCCACAGCAAAAACTTGGACAAACGCTCGACCAGCTTTGGATTGTAAGCCGAGCAGGCGTGCCCTTCCGGAAACACATTGAGAGCAAAATGCGAGACCGAACCATCGGCCTGCTCTAGCGCCAGACTCACCCTGGGCGCATTCAAGAGTGGCTCCGTCTGCCGCCGGATTTCCCGGATGACGAGGGCTGCAGGGCGATGCCAGGGATCAAGCATCGGGGTCACTCGAGGTGCCGGCAAAACGAATTCTCTTCCGTTGCGGTTCATAGGGAGAATCCAAGTTCCGAATCAGGGGCTATCTGGACGAGAATCGATCCCTTTGCCCGCCGCCCGGCGAGCCCAGGAGTCCGCCTCCAGAATTTCCTCCAAACCAGGCTGCTGAACGGTTTCGTGCTCATTCAAAACCTGAGCCACCGTCTCGGCAATACCTTCAAATGTCAAGCGGCCCTCACAAAAGGCTTCCACGGCCACTTCGTTTGATGCGTTCAAAACGGCCGGCAGAGTGCCTCCGACCTCCCCCGCTCTTCGCGCCAGATTCAAAGCCGGAAACCGTTCTGGATCAGGTTCTTCAAAAGTCAGCGTCCCGAGCTTGCCAGGGTGCGTTTGCACGCGTTCGCTTCGAACTCGCTCAGGGTAGAGCAGGGCGTACTGAATAGGTAAGCACATGTCGGGCGTGGATAGCTGTGCCAGGATGGAGCCGTCGACATACTCGACCATCGAATGCACCACGCTCTGAGGATGGACCACCACCTGAACTCGAGCCATCTCGATGTCGAACAGCCAGCGGGCTTCGATCATCTCCAACCCCTTGTTGAACAAGGTCGCCGAATCAATCGTGATTTTGCGGCCCATCACCCAGGAGGGATGTTTCAAAGCGCGCTCCACGGTGATGAAGGGAAACTCGGACTTTGGAGTCGAGCGAAATGGGCCACCGGAAGCGGTCAACCACAGTTGGCGCACGGAATCGGGAGCTTTTCCGTCCAGGCATTGAAAGATCGCCGAATGTTCGCTATCAACCGCCAGTACGCGAACTCCATGCTTGCGCGCTTCCCGCATGACTATCTCGCCTGCCATGACGAGGATTTCCTTGGAGGCGATCGCGATGTCTTTGCCCGCGCGGATGGCAGCCAGGGCTGGTAGCAACCCCGCTGTGCCGACGATGGCGATCAGCACGATATCGGCTGAGGGCCAGGTGGCGAGTTCAATGAGGCCTTCGGACCCTCCGACGACGCGGGTCTTGGGTCCCAGCGCATCGCGCACCGCGGTCAGCCGTGTTTCATCGAATAAACAGACCGCCTCAGGTCGGTGCCTTAGCGATTGTTCTATGAGAGGATCGACGTTCTTGCCAGCAGCTAGGCCTACCAGCCGCAATCGGTCCGGAAGATCCTCCACCACATGGAGCGCACTGGTTCCAATGGATCCTGTGCTCCCCAGTAAAACCACGTTTTTCATGCCTGAAGCTTAAAACGGCAGCCGCCTAGGGTGAATCTTCGCAAGGTCTGGCAATAAAGTCTTCCCAAGCCACACATCAGATGCCAAAAAAACTGCCTCTTTCGTCGTCAAGCCTCTCTCATCCAGGCCGTTGCGAATCTTCATTCCGCCCAACTGCCGTTCTACGCTGCAAAATGGCAACACCAAACCCGAGGATCGTGTGCCTGCGGGGGCAGCGGATCAACAGGAAAGGAGCGGGCAAGAATAAGGTCTCGGTCGACCTGCCCCGGAAAACACACTCGCAAGTCAGGCCTCCTTATTCGTCCCTCTAAACGAGTCCGGCCGTTCTTCAGCCCTTCCGGCTGGCCGGCTTGCTCACACGCTCCTTCTCCTTCACCGCTACGGCCCCTTTGCCGACGCGTCCGCGGAGATACGAGAGCTTGGCGCGACGAACGGAACCCTGGCGCTCAACTTCGATCTTGTCGACACGTGGCGAGTGCAGCGGAAATACGCGCTCCACCCCTTCGCCGTAACTGATCCGGCGTACTGTGAAGGTGGCATTCAATCCCCGACCCCGGCGGCCCAAGCAGACCCCTGTGAAGATCTGGATGCGCTCCTTGTCGCCTTCCACCACTTTCGTGTGAACGCGAACGGTGTCCCCGACCTGAAAACTAGGTGAATCTTTTCGAAACTGTTCCGATTCGATCTTGTCGATGATGGCTTGATTCATAAATGCGTCTCTCTCGCTTTCACTGCTCGATAATGATGTCCATTCCTGCTCAATGCGGATCTTACTACTACCTACAAATCTCCGGGCCGATTCTCCGCGAGCAAATCGGGCCGACGCACCCTTGTGCGGCTCAACGCGGCCTCTTGCCGCCACTTTTCAATCTCTGCGTGGTGCCCCGAGAGCAGCACATCCGGAACTTTCATTCCTCGAAACTCCGCTGGACGCGTGTAATGCGGACATTCCAGCAAATTTCCAGTAAAGGATTCGTCGACAGCGCTTTGATCGTCACCCAAAACCCCAGGCAACAACCTCGCCACGGCATCGATGATCACCATGGCGGGCAAGGCGCCGTTGGTGAGCACGTAATCACCAATCGACAACTCATCGTGGACTAACCCGAGCCGGATCCGTTCGTCGAAACCTTCGTAGCTCCCGCAAACGAGCAACAAATGCCCCTGCGCTGACAATTCCCTCGCGATCGACTGATTAAAAAGTCGACCCGATGGCGATGTCAAAATGAGCCGCGTCGAGCTTGTCGCAAACGCCTCAACCGCTTCAAAAACAGGCTCCGGTTTCAAGAGCATCCCAGGACCACCCCCGAATGGGCGATCATCCACCGTGCGATGTTTGTCATGCGCAAAGTCACGCAAGTTATGAATCGCCAACTCCAACCTGCCACTCTGTCGGGCTCGGTTGACTATGCTCTCATCCAACGGCCCCGCAAACATCCCCGGGAAAAGGGTTAGGACGTCGATTTTCAAGGTGGTCCCACCACAAACAGTTCAAAAGGGCCTGCTCACGGGCCCACTGCTACTCGACCTTCGTCAATCTTCCACAACCTCCATCAAACAACGAAGTCCTTGCTTCGCCGATCCCACCTGCAGCAGGCAGCGCAACGCTTGGATCGTCGCCCCTTTGCGCCCGATGATCTTCCCCACGTCGTCCGGATGCAACCGCACCTCATAAAGGGTGGCTCCGTTGCGATCCACCGGTGTGATCGACACCGACTCGGGATGGTCAACGAGCCCCTTGACCACGTAGTCCAGGAAGGCTTGCATGTCCGAAAAAGTAGTCCCGCTCAAGGAGTCGCCGGGGCCGCCGCACGGGCCTTCTTGACAAAGCTGCGCACGGTGTCCGAGGGTTGCGCTCCCTTGGAAATCCAATACAGTGCACGATCAAGGTTCAAGGTAAAATTATTCTCGCCCGCTTTCAGAGGATGATACACGCCGATCTCTTCCAGAAATTTCCCGTCTCGAGGGCTCCGGGAATCCGCCACCACAATGCGAAACACAGGGGTGTTTTTTGCCCCAACTCGCTTCATTCGAATTCGAACTGCCATAATTCAACGTTTCTATACCAAGCCGGCCAGGAACAAAACCCAGCCTTTAACAGAACCAGCACGCCGACTCTGTCGAAAAAGAGGCGCGAGACTAGACTTCCGTCACGGCCTTGGCAAGTCCTCTTTTACCGAAATCCTGCATCTCCTCTTTTAAGGACCCCTTTCCAGGTCGGCAATTGACACCCGCGCCACCCTCATTACATTGCCGCCACCATGCCCGGCCAAACCTCGCTCATGCCTCCCATCCGACTCTGGGGAGTTCGCCAAAACAACCTCAAGAATTTCAATCTTGAAGTGCCTACGGGCA
>CANLCA010000367.1 GCA_947487925.1 Verrucomicrobiales bacterium
CAAACTAATCCCGCAAGGATTGGGCCGATCGGCAGAAAGCTCAGCAGCGAGGCGATGCGCATCTTTTCAGCGAACACGCTCCGACCTCGCTGAAGCAAGGCCTGGATGTTGAGGGCGGCGCATGAGGACGGCGCAAATACGGTCAGGTCAGAAGTAGGCTATAAGTTCGTCGAACGCGTGGGAGACCTCAACGGTATGGTTTAGCGATCGAAGAATCTCTCGGGTCAGGTTCAGCTTGGAGGCGAGCATGTCATCGTCGTGCATCGGATCGTGATGGGGGATGATCCAACGATTTGCCCGTGTGAGTTTGGCAAACAAACAGGCGTTGCTCAGGGAAGAATGGCCCCAGCCGACTTTGGTGACGTATTCCTGGTTGGTGTACTGCGCCTCGTGGATGAGCAGGTTGACGTCCTTGAGAAAATTAATCAGCTTCGAGTGCTGGGCCACGATCTCCGAGGTTTCGCTGAGCGTGTGCGGAGCGCCCAGGAAGCCGGGCAAGAACTCGTTGTCGCTGACGTAACCAACAGATCGCCCTTTCCAGGTGAATTTGAAACCGAGGGTCGCGGCCGGATGGTGGGTCGATTCCCATTGAATCTTGAAATCATTCAGAGTGATGCTATCGCCATCCAGAATTTGGAAGTCGATCTTGGCGCACATGTCCTCGAACTGCACGGGGAAATAATCACGATCGAGTTGACCTCGAAAAATGGACTTGAGATCCTTGCCGAAACCGGAGGCCCCGTAAATAATCACTTCGAAGCCGGGGATGAAAAGGGGCGCGAAGAAGGGGAATCCCTGGATATGGTCCCAGTGGGTGTGGGTGATGAAAAGGTGGATCTTTCGAGGGCCCTGCTTGGCCAACCGCAGTCCGAGATCCCTAATTCCCGAACCGGCATCGATGATGATATATTCGTTATCCACACCGATCACGACGCAAGAGGTGTTGCCACCATGGCGGACGAAACGCGGTCCCGAAACGGGGATCGAGCCACGAGTCCCCCAGAAGTGAACAAACGGCTGCCCCCCGGGGATCACAGGGAAATAATCCGACTCTTCGATTTCCTTGGTCGATTCTGTGCTCACGACATCAATCTCCTGGCGGCTTCGTCTTTCGAGGAGGACCGAGTCGCCATATTTATGAATTACATCCTAGGCCCAACCTCGGCGAGCGCAACCCTGCACCCGAGTGCCGAAGTTCGAGGGTTCACCGACTAGGTGAGGCGTAGTCTGGCATATTTGCTTTGGATAGAGAATCGAATAATTCGGAGTTTTCCAAGCGGCAATTATGACATTTATTTTGCGGAGAACGGACGAGGCGGATAGGATGAGAAGCAATAACGCTGTTTATATCCCCTGCCCCGCGAGGTTGCGAGGTTTGCAGTGGTGATGGACGAGGCGTATTTCATTTATGCAGACCAGAACTCTAGGCGGAAGTTCCCTTGTATCCAGTGCCTTGGCTTATGGGTGCTGGAGGATCGCCGGCCACGGGGAATCCCACGAGTTCACAACCGAACGCCTCGAGCACGCTCGGCGATCCATTTTTGCGGCTTACGAGCACGGCTACTCGCTTTTTGACCATGCCGACATTTACGCCCATGGGTTAGGTGAGGAATTGTTCGGGCACATTTTGAAAGAAGTGGGTGGCATGCGAAGCCAGATCTTGATCACGTCCAAGTGTGGCATCGTTCATGCAGGGGCCCCTGACTCCCATTCGCCTTACCGCTATGATTCCTCAGCCTCGCACATCATCGCGAGCTGCGAGGCTTCGCTGAAGCGGTTGGGGATCGAAACCATTGATCTCTACATGATTCATCGACCGGATTTTTTGGGCGACCCAATGGAAGTGGCCAGGGCCGTCTCTCAACTCCGGGATCAGGGAAAGATCCGCGAGTTTGGGGTGAGCAACTTCCACTGCAGCCAGCTGTCTGTGCTCAGGAAGGCTCTGTCGTTCCCCGTGGTGGTCAACCAGATAGAAGTCAGTCTGATGCATTTGACCCCCTTTAAGGATGGAACGTTGGACCAGTGCATGCTTGAAGAGATCACGCCAATGGCATGGAGTCCTCTGGGAGGGGGAAAGTTGGCGGGCCAGGAATCAATCAGTCTAAATACTTCGGGCCATGCCCATCGCGGCCGCATTCGCGACACGGCGGATCATATTGCCCGAGCGCACGGGGTTTCCCGGAGTGCGGTGCTGCTTGCCTGGTTGTTGATGCATCCTTCGAAGATGGTGCCCATTATAGGATCCACTCAGCCCGAGCATATCAAGCAAGCCGCAGGGGCCGCGGAATTGACCCTGTCGCGTGAAGAATGGTACCAGCTCATGGAAGCAAGCCACGGACAACATCTTCCGTGAACAGGTAGGGGGCGAGTTGGGGATCGAGAGGGAAATTGCCGCGACTAAGCCCCAGGATCTAACCTTAAAACGGCAGTTGCCCATGGCAAATCTTCGCAAGATCCTGGCGGTAAAGCCTTTCCGAATCAGTCACCAGATCCATAAAGGATTTGCCTCTGTGTTCATCAAACCTTTCTCATCCAGGCTTTTGCAAATCTTCACGATGTTCAACTGCCGTTTCAAGGTTTAACGCAAAGCCGGTGGGGCGGCTCTCCATTGGGACTGTCTCCGCTGCTTGGAGAAGAAGGGCAGACCGTCCCGATGCTTTCGAAATGCACGCCTGCGTTCACCTTGTGACTCGTTCTGATTATTAGGCTACCTCTACCCCGTCAAGCCCGAGCCGACGACCTCCCTTTTGAGACTCAATCCAAGCGCTTCTGCCAAAAAAGCATCAGCTCCAGATTCGTGCGGTTTGCATAGGATCTGGGCAACCATTCCTCGCGCAAAACAAATTCCGAGGAGAACCGGTCCAACAGTTCCGCCCGGCACGTTCCAAATGGAGGACCTTCCACGTCTGGAATCAAATAATTCACCGCGAGATAGCAGCCTCCGGGCTTGAGCCATCGCAGGACGGCTCCCACATAGTCGCTTCTTCTATCGGGTTGAATCGCGCAGAAGCACGTGTGCTCAAAAACCCAATCAAAAAGAATTGGTGGATCGTCCAAGAGGAAGTCGCCGCACACAAATTCAGCGGTGCTGCCTTCGCCCCGGGCCTGCGCCCCAGCAAGCTCCACCGCGGCAGGAGCTATGTCCACTCCCAACACCCGAAAGCCCTGAGCCGCCCAGGCGCGCGCGTCGTGGCCCAAACCGCATCCGGGCACGCACACGGCTCCAGGGAGCAGCTTTCGCGAACTCAAAAAATCCACCAACCCTGGCGATGCCTCCCCCTTGTCCCATGGAGTATTTTTTGCCAGATAATGATCCTGCCAAACGTTGCCGCCAGTCATGCCCTCTATCCAAGGGCCAGACCGCCTCCATTGCAAGCGCAGGGCGCATTCCTCGAGTGAAAAAGGGCTGCCAAGGCCGGTTCATCGACACCATTCAAAAGGACCCCGACACGCCGAATCCAGGATCGACATGGCCTTCTAAAGCTGTTAGAAAATCGGGCATCAATGCTCTTCAAGACCACGTCATCCACTGATCAAAGAACCCCTTTCGTGTGGGGACGGGTGTCACTCACCGAGGAATTATGAACAAGCGGACGATCACGGTTGGAAAGTTCTATACGGAGCATGCGGCCGCACTCGGATTGAAATTGGTCGCGGGCGCGCAAGGTCTCGGACGCCCCATTCAGGAGCCCACAGTCAACCGGCCGGGACTCGTTCTTGCAGGATTTACAAAATATTATGCGTTCCGGCGGATCCAGGTGATTGGCAATGCCGAGTGGTGTTTCTTGAAATCAATCGAGACGGAAGAGCGCGGCAAGCGTTACCAACACCTCTTGAAAGTGCGCACTCCATGCATGATTTTTTCCCGAAATCTCAGTCCAGATCGGCTCCTGCTTAAGACCGCCGAACGCTACGACGTCCCCATCTTCAGGTCCCCGTTGATCACCATGAAGTTGATCAACCTGGCGACGATGTTCATGGAAGCCATGTTTGCGCCCAGCGGAAGCGAGTACGGCAGCATGGTCGATATCCTCGGGGTCGGGGTCATCGTCCGCGGCGAGAGCGGTATCGGCAAAAGCGAATGCGTGTTGGCCTTGATCGAACGAGGCTACAGCCTCGTGTCCGACGACATCACGCGTGTCACGCTGATGGAAGGGCGCGACGTGATGGGAACCAGCCCGGAGATCACGAGACATTTCATGGAAGTCAGGGGCATCGGATTGATCAATGTCGCCGAAATGTTCGGCGTCCGCGCCATCCGCCATGAAA
>CANLCA010000368.1 GCA_947487925.1 Verrucomicrobiales bacterium
ATTGGTGCCATAAATGACCGGAGCGACTCCCGCAGTGGGAATAACCGATCCTTTCCAGGCCGGCACACCATCATAGACAAAATAGGCAAAGTTCGGTTGTGGATCCTCGCTAAACGGAGCCACCACTCCATTCCCAGCCCCGTTGTCCGCCCGAATCCGATACCGAACCAAACGCCGATGCTCCTGGATATCTGCGCTAAGAGTGGCGCTGTAGACCGAATCCGCCGCGACCCCATCACCCTCAATCCCGGCGTCGTTCATTTCCAGAGCGGTCCAGGATGTTCGATACGCCGCATCATTCAATTCCAGGTAGGCTCCTGGATCCACCAGTTGATAGTCCAATTGCACCCTCCGAACTCCCAGTGGGTCCGTGATTTTGGCCGTGATCACCACTTTTTGCCCACTGACAGGCTCCCGCGGCCTGTGATCCACTTGCCGGATCGCAGGAGGCGCGCTCGTGGAGTAGACGGAGTTCGCCTTCCCCGGAGTCGGCCCTGATCCACCGGATCCACCTCCGTCCTGCTGCAAGGCCAACGTCAGGTCGGCAAAAAAATCGCTGCTGGCCCCAAGACTGGAATTGAACGCTTGCACCGCAATCACATTGACCCCTTTCAAAAGCGCCTGCGCAGGCGCCACCAAAGGGATCTCCTTGAAGCTCGCATCCTCCAAGGCCTGCAAAGCACTCCCTTCCAGCCCCACTTCCCCTTCGGGCATGTTGACACTTCCAACGGCCTTCCCATTGATCCAAACCTTCAAGCCATCATCATATTGCGCCGCCAGGACCACCCCCGAGACCTTCGTCGGATCTTCCACCACAAAAGTCTTCCGTAATAGAATGGAAGTGTACCCCGACCGCATATCAGCCAGAGAGGTCACCACGAAAGTCTCACCGTAGCCCACAGGCAACTTAGCCTTGGTCCAGCCCGAATCGTCGAACGTAACAGACCTCCACGCGATTCCAACCGCCGATGCGTCAGGGGTGCCCTTGAGCATCAACCACTCGCCACCTTTGGAGATCACCGTACTCGCGGGCTGGATCCCCACCGCCACGGAAGGCCTCCAGGAACCGCCCAGGTCGTTGTCGAAAGTAGGGTGGATGAGTTCGATCGATCTCTCCGCATCCCCTGTCAGGGTTGGCCAGGGAAATCCTCCTTGAAAATCCACTTCGTCAATCAGCAAGCCCCCGTTCCCTATCAACGTCAAACGTTCACCTTCCCGCGACAACCTGCCCACGAAAGGCCCTAGCGCGGTCACTCCAAAACGTGACTTTAACCTCGAAGGATCCTCCGCAACGACCAAATAGCCGCCTCCTGGAATGATCGCGCCCTCTGGAAACAAAAAGTTGACACCTCCTTCCAGCCGCCAGCCGGCGATCGCAACTCCCTGCGGTTCCGTGTTGTGCAGTTCCACAAACTCCGTCCGGTCGGTTTTCAGCGCCGGTTTGTAAAGTATCTCGCTGATCAGAACACCGGCCTGGGCCGGGGGAAACACACCGACCCTCAGACAACTCACCAAGGCCCCAATGGCCAATGAGACCCCCCATTGGACGGATGATCGTTGGACTCGGCTGTGTCGCATGTTTCTCCCATGATCCTAAGCAATTATCGGGCCGAGGCTACGCAAATGTTGTACTCCCCCCGTAAAACGGTCTCGACTATCTTCGGACCCAGGCGATATTTGGTTCTTCGTTGGATCTTGCGCACGAACATGAGAAAATGGTTGCCTTTTGCCCTGCTCGGCGCCTGTCTGGCGGGGTCGTCAGTTCGCGCAGCAACTTCTCTGTTACCCACTCCCGAGGCATGGGAACAGCTCCAAGTTCCAGGAGCCTGGAAGCTCGGGGAGGTTCCCCCGGTGGCAGCGGCTGGACGCTTTGCCTGGTACCGCGCCTGGATCAAACCTCATGATTCTTTTTTCAGCAAACACGAACGCGATCTCTTTGCTGAATCCGTTACCTTGAACCTATCCGATCTCGGAGATTCCCATGAGGTTTTCGTCAATGGACTCCGAATCGGATCAGGAGGCGGCTTCCCGCCCCGGTTTGAAAGCGGACGGCTCGGGAATCATCGTCATAAAATCAAGCCGGGGCTGCTCGTGAAGGGGCAGTGGAATGAGGTAGCCATTCGTGTGTACAGCGCCTCAAAGATCGGCGGGTTCCTGGGTGAAGCGCCATTCATCATGGATTATTTCAATGAATGTGTCCTGGAAGGAACCTGGCAGTTCAGATGGGGGGACGCGACGAATTGGACTGGTAACGCCCTCTCGGACAAGCCGGCTTTCGCCGCGTTCGATGCCTACCATGACTCGAACAGGGTGCTCCGAGAAGCGACGGAGTTTGTGCATGGCAACAAGCTCCCCCCCAACGAGAGCCTCAGCCAAATGCTACCCCACAGGGACCTCGCCATCGATGGACTCTTGCATGAACCTCTGATCGCCCAACCCACCCACCTGAGCTTCGATGAACGAGGCAGGCTATGGGTTTCCCAATACAGGCAGTATCCCTACCCCGCAGGCCTCAAAATGCTCAGCCGGGACAAGTTTTACAGAGCCCATTACGACAAGGTGCCTGCCGCTCCGCCCCACCACGATAGGGGACGCGACGTCATCTCCATCCACGAAGACACCGATGGCGACGGTCTTTTTGACCAGCACAAAGTTTTCCAGGACGGCCTGAACATCGCCAATGCCTCCCTACGGGGACGAGGCGGGGTTTGGATCATGAACCCGCCTTATCTGCTCTTTTATCCTGATGCCAATTTCGACGATGTGCCAGACGGTCCGCCCGTAGTTTGCCTCTCTGGTTTTGGTCTCGAAGACACGCATTCGGTCGCCAACGGTTTGGTGTGGGGATTGGATGGCTGGCTCTACGGAGGGCAGGGCTCCACGACGTCCAGCCATGTCGTGCGCCCGGGCATCGATCCCCCCAAGACACTGGGCGTCTACTTTGAAGGCGCCATGGTCTGGCGTTACCATCCTAGAACCAAAGCCTACGAGGTTTTCGCTGAAGGAGGTGGTAACACATTCGGTCTCGAGATCGACTCTGAGGGACGCTTGTTTTCTGGCCACAACGGGGGCGAGACTCGCGGGTGGCATTTCATCCAGGGAGGCTACTACCTCAAACCTGGGCTCGATCCAGGCAAGTACGGACCCCAACGAAACCCCT
Source organism: Verrucomicrobiales bacterium (assembly GCA_947487925.1). GTDB lineage: Bacteria > Verrucomicrobiota > Verrucomicrobiia > Limisphaerales > F1-80-MAGS106 > F1-80-MAGS106. Next base: position 3,161 of record CANLCA010000368.1, read on the forward strand.
ACACTTTGGGTGAGCTGAACGTCATGCGACCCACGACCAGCGTGCAGCGCTTTTCGCATTTCTTCGCAGTCGCCGAAGGCACCGCGATGCCTGGTGCCCTTCGCGGAAACCTCTTCGCGATCGACCCAATACACAGCGTTGTTGTCACCGCCCAAAGGCACCTGCAAGGATCGACGTTTGAAACCACCGAAGTCGGAATCGCCTTGGGCAGCGAAGATTCCGGCTTCCGCCCCGTGTTCATCGTCAACGCGCCCGACGGTTCGCTTTACATAGCCGATTTCTACGAGCACTACATCGCTCATGGCCAGCATTACCAGAGCCAGATCGATCCGACGACAGGCCGGATATACAGACTGCGTGCCAAGGACTCCAAGCTGGAGCGAGACACCGATCTCTCCCGAAAATCCTCGAGGGATCTGGTCGCCTACCTCTCACATCCCAACAAGTGGCACCGACATATGGCCGTCCGATTGCTCGGGGAGAGAAATGATCCCGCCTCCACCCCCATGCTTCGGCGGTTGCTCGGAGAATCCCTGCCCTGGCGTCCGTTAGGAGCGCTTTGGGTGTTGCACCAAATGGGCGAATTGGATGAGACCTCCCTGCTAGCTGCCTTGACCCACACCCAGTCCCCCGTCAGAGCTTGGGCTGTTAGATTGGCAGGTGACCGTTGGGGAACTCACACGGGTCTTGGCTTGCCTCCCGAAACAACTGATACAATCCCTCCTGTCGACCGAGGACTTCCTCCGGAAGTTCTTTCTACAATTCGACGTCAAATCCAAATTGAAAAAGACCCCGAGGTGCGGTCGCAAATGGCAGCTTCCGCCAGACGATTTCCTACCGCTCAAGCCTTGGAGTTGGCGTCCGTGCTCGCCGGTCATGCCGAAGACTTAACGGACCCTTTCATACCTGCGTTACTGTGGTGGATTTTCGAACATCACGCCGGCGAACAACCCTTGGCAGTCCTTCATTTGTTCAAAGACAAATCAGTGTGGGAACACCCTCTTATTTCTGAATACGTTCTTCCTCGGCTAGCTCGCCGATTCGCCACACAGGGTCGGCGGCAGGATCTCCTGGCATGCGCCGAGTTTCTGCGTTTCGCCCCCAAC
>CANLCA010000369.1 GCA_947487925.1 Verrucomicrobiales bacterium
ACCGAAAGATCCCAGAGTCCCAGTTTTTCCAGAGACGGGAGACCATTCTCCCTCGCCCAGCGGGAGAGGGCTGGGGTGAGGGAGGAACGCCAGCCTCCAGGGCCAGGTCACTGGTTTTCTACGGCGTCAGAATGTCTGAGCCGATGTAAGCTTGCTCGTTGGAATGAACAGTTCTTTGACAACGCCAGACGCCTTTCCCGGTTTCATGATTACGCTCCTTGCGCCGCCGCAAACGCTCTGGACAAGCCAGAGGGCAAAAACTAAGTTTCGCTACGACGTAAGGTTCCCCATCGTCAATTCGTCGGCTCCGTTTTTGCTGGCCGGTTTCCACGCGGGAAGTCCGGCGATGGCTGGTGGAAGTCCAGTTCAATGGATCTTGCCGAGCGGTCGATGCAAGAAGTCCGAGAAAAGTTTGAAGCCTTCGGGTCGCCGATTTTCGATCGCAGCGCGACGCTCTCTGGCTACGTCGCCGCAATGAAAGAATTGAGCGAGGGTTCGCCCAATGCGCATTTTCGAGCTGATATTGGCTGCGCCCTCATTTGCGATGGAAGGATCGAAGAAGGCAGTCGCTACCTTAGAAAAGCCGAAGAAGAGTATCGGGCATTTGGCGCTCAGTTTCCGGACATGCCTAAGCCGCTGTGGTCCGATGAAAGCGCGACCCGCATGTCCGTTCTTTTGGCAGCGATAGAGGCTGGGCGCCATGAAAGTGTCATCGAAGAGTGGTATCGGCAGTCGGTCGTCAGTCTAAAGATAGATAAGAAATGGACGTCCTGATGATGCACGCACGGGTGATTGATCAGTGCAGCCTTCTCCGGGGGAGCCTTCAGGAGCATCGAGAGGCCATCGCAGCCGCGCTCCGACGGAGTCGTGACGATATCCCGTCATCACAGATTCTCGGTGCGTGAGAGAACATAGAGAACGTGCCTTGCCGGGTTGGCGTGGTCTGGTATTCTTACCGCGTGAGTTTAGAAAACATCAAGACCGAGATAGCGGGTATGCCACAGGAACATCAGGATCAACTGGCTGCTTACTTGGTGCATTTGCGGCACCAACGTGACCCAAAGATTCCCGCGGAGATCCGGACCAGAATTGAGGACAAGGATCCTGCGAATTGGCTTTCCCTAGATGTGCTGAAGGAGAGATGGAAGGACTGAGACATCGTGGAGCCTTACCGTGTCTTGGTTTGCATCGAGATTCTCCAGCTAGAGAAGCCGTCGAGGCGAGACCGTGATTTGATGTTGAGGTTTTTGGAGCGCTTGGGGAGCAATCCTTTTGCGAAGGGAGATTACGAGGAGAAGGATGAGGTGGGGCGCCCTGTTCAGATCAGGGTGATCAGCAAGTACGCTCTGACCTACTGGGCTGACCATGCAGTCAAGGAAGTCAAAGTCACGAAGATCGAGTTGGCGGACCGCACATGAAACGCCGAACAGGCGCTCCAGGCAACACCGGTGAGCGCGGGGGTTGCCGCCTTATGTCGCAGGCCCGGCGTACCTGAGCTTGATCGTTTCCTGGTGCGCACTTCTCACCGAACTCAAAACCAACAGCAGCAAAATATGAGCTCAAAATCGAAACCGCAAAAGCGCCCGATGACCCCGAATGACCTCCGGCATACCGCTCTCAGCCTGCCCGAAGCCTCGGAAAGCGCGCACATGGACCATCCTGACTTCCGAGTCAGCGGGAAAATTTTTGCGACGCTCGGTTGGCCCGATGAGAGTTGGGGCGTTGTCATGCTTTCCCCGGCGGAACAGGAAACGCTAGTCCGGGCCAACCCCGCTGTTGTTACGCCCGTGAAGGGCGCTTGGGGGAAGCGCGGCAGCACGCAAGTCCGTCTTGAGAGCATTGATGAGACGACGCTCCGAAGCGCAATTGTCGCAGCATGGCGTAACAAAGCAGCAAAGCGATTGGTCGCTAAATTCAGCAATCCCGGAGACGCCTAAGTGACTACCAATCCCCGAAACCGGACAAAGAGTGGAGATGCACAAAGAGATCCGGTTCAAGGTTCCTGCTGGCTACGACGAGAAGAAACACATCGAGCAATGGAAGGCAGAGCAGCACATAGAGGAACTCACGGTTGAGGTCCGAGATTGATTGATGCTTCGAATTGCCAGGCGGTCGAGCGAACTGACAGTCCACCTTTTGCATTTTGCGTGCTAATGAACCTAGAAAAAGCAGTTGGAACCACGGATTTCACGGATGACACGGATGATGAAGATACTGCTTTGGGCGAACTCTCACCCGGTTGGTGAGCACGGAGAAGGATCTTCTCCTTCGCGAAACCGGTTACTTACTTATCCGTGTAATCCGTGGTTTCTCAAATGCTGGATTAAAGGACGAATCAGCGGGCGACCACGCGAAAGAACGCATACGCCTCGCCGTCGGCTGGCAGAATTGTCTCCACGATTCCTCCGTTGCCCTGGATGAGGTTTCCCACCAAAACCCAATCTGGTGAACGCAGGCGCGAGCTGCTTTGCAACTCGTACCGTCGGCTGGACTCTGACAACCAGTGAATCTTCACGTTGCGTCCGGCTCGTTCGATCTTCACGACGGGCGCGCGCGGCAGTGTCGCCCGGTTGGCGTTGACCTCCACCAAGCCGTAGCAGCCGATTTCGGCGTCGGGTCCGGTGTTCCAGCGCGCGGGATTTTCATCGGTGTCAGAGGCGGCGGCGGCGGTGGCGTCGCGCCAGCCGCCATTCGGAGCCGCCGACGGAAAAACGAAGGCGTAATGTTCGGGCGTTCCCAGTCCGGCATTGTTGTTCGGTTCGCCCGGATGCCAGTTCACGAAGGTTGCCGGCTCGCCGCTGATCCACCGGAACTTGCCCTCCTGATCGCGATCGGTGAGGCCGATCCATAACGGCCGGGGACTGTCCTCGAAAAAGCAAAACGTCTCAAAAATCCAGCGGCATTCTTCCGCGTCGTTAATGGTCGCGAGGTTGCCTCCCAACGCGACCGCCTGCACTTGGGCCTCGGTCCACGTCGCGGGACTGATCAGATAATAGGAGTGGTTGTTCTGCGGATTGACCAACGGACCCGCAAGAATCTCTCCGTGTGCCGTCGAGCCAGCACAAACCAGACTCGCCAGCGCTAACAGAGTGGAATTGAAATATTTCATAGGATGCGAGAGTAAACACATTTCGCGTGCAGGACCTGGCTCCAGAAATCCGCGGAGACCGTTGAGGGTTGCAAGAATGATTTCAGTCATAGTGACACATGGGTAACGCACCCGCGCCGTTTGTCCGCGCTAGCGGAACTGGCCATCCAGCCTGTCGGCCCCCGTGTGTGCGCTGCGGACTGGAAAGTCTGAGATTCAATCTGCTTCGCACGCACCACGAGCACCTCGTTCCCAAACAGCCCCAGGCTCGCGGCAGCGTATGAGCTAAGTGTGAAAAGCAGATGGCGCAATCGTTACGAATCGATCAAATCGTGTCTCCGGTTTGCTCGCGACACTGCGTCAGGCCATCCCTCGAATGGAGATCGCTTGTCACACAAACGGCACTTTACCGTTCTCTGTTCTCTAGTATACAACCTCCTCATGCGCGCACTCATGACTGGATTGTCGGCGACTCTCTTGTTCCTCACAGCCTGTCACTCAAGCTTTCAAACCACGCCGACGACACCGGCGGAGCGTTCGAGCGCGGGCGTATTCCCTGGTCCCCGGGCCGACGGCTCGGTGCTGCTTCCCAACCAATGGTCGTTGAATCCTGTGGGGCGCCAGATTGTCGTCGGAGATTTCCCGGTTCAGATTGTGGTCCACCCCGACGGCCAGTACGCGGCGGTGTTGCACTGTGGTTATGGACCTCATGAGATTGCGGTCCTGGACTTGAAGACGCTCAAGATCGTCTCTCGGGCAAATTTGGACGAGTCGTTTTATGGGATCGTCTTTTCGCGGAACGGAGAACACCTGTACGCCAGCGGTGCCGGCCTCGAAGCGATCCACGTCTTCGATTTTCGCGCCGGCCATCTCTTTGGGCATCGAACCATCGCGCTCCGGGACGTTCGAGAGCGTGGCGTCCCGGCGGGGTTGGCGATCGATCAGAATGGAAAACGACTCTGGGCCGTCAATTTGCTGGCGCAGTCGGTGAGCAAGGTCGATCTCGAAGCGCAACGCACCTTGGGCGACATCGCGTTGGCGGATTCGGGCTTGGTCCCGGCAGTCCAAGAGCAGGATCCGTTGCGCGATGTGGATAACGATGCCGTCACCAAGCGCGCCCGTGCGTTGCTCGAGGTGCTGAATGAGCGCGCTCCCTATCCGTATGCGTGCGT
>CANLCA010000370.1 GCA_947487925.1 Verrucomicrobiales bacterium
ATAGATAAATCACCTGACGACCGCGCTATTTCGGGTCCTTCACGATCCGGGCGTCCCGGAAGATCCTCCAAGTGTCCGTGCGCGCGTCTGGGGACTGTTGCGACGCTCGGACTTCGAACCCGCCGTCCTTGACGGTGATGACCGGCTTCGTGCGAAGCGGGCCGCTTTCCGCAGGCACCCACCCGAGCTCTTGAAGAGATTCGGTATAACGCCCCTCAAGGGTCTGGAAATATCGTTGCCGATAATAGATTTCATGGAGAACATCCTTCACATCGAAGGCGGGATCGCCCTTGAAAACTTCTTTACCAGGCGACTCGGTGGAAAATCGCACCATCCCCCAGCGCTCAGGCCGGTGCATATCAATGATTCCCTGGGGAGACCAAACCCAGTTCGCCTCCTTTTGGCCCGGGGGTTTCACATACTTCCCATCGAGCACCTCGATCACCCACTGCACTCGCGAAAAGGACACACGCCACAAATCCTTGTTGGATGGAGGGCATGCGGCCTCCGTTTTCTGTTTGAGCGCGGGCCACGGAAACGCCATTTCCACGGACCATCCTCGATCGACGTCTCTGGGATCGTTTAACGTCCCGTCGACAAATACCGCCGACTTCATCCCGACGAACTCAAACTCATTCTTCGCAGGCCCGCCGTCTTTATAGGCCTTTTCCAGCAGCAAGTCCCACGTGGTATTGAGGGCGTTTATCTCAAATTCGTAGTAGTCGTGGTTGTCCCCATCCGCTTCGATAAAGACTTCAAAATCATTGTCCCGAAAGATCACCGAATCATGCTCCGTCAACGTCGCCCAGACATGGGGTTCCTGGAGCTCAGCGCCAATGTAAAGATAGTCCGCGTCCCAAACGATCTTGGCGCGCGTGCGGAAATGGGGTCGGGGCCGGATATCGCCCTCGATGTCCACAAAATCCTCCGTCCAAGGAGCTGAAGCCCACCCCGCATCGTCCAGCTTGCCGTCGATTCGCAGCGGGGTTTTGATCCTCCCAGCCACGTAGCCTTTCGGCTTCATCGGTTTCAAGCGAGCCCACTCTTCGATCTGCGTGGCGCCCAATGCCTGGCCGGATCCAAGAATGATCCCTAACACCAACACCGCGAAAATCTGCGTCCCACTAAACTGGATAACCCGCTTCATGATGTGTTACGAGCCCGAACTGTGGAGTTGTTCAGCCGAAAATACAACCGTTCAGTTCGAAACATCACGATTTCTCCGTCAACTAATTCGAGCAACAGGGAGGTCGTGGAACCCGACGTCGCAAAGGGAACTCCAACGCGATGAGCTCGACCGCGGACGGGAGCTCGCTTCGCAGCCAATGCGGATGCGGCTTGCCGGCGGGGAATAACGCCGTCAATGCCGCGAGGCAGACGTCTCGAGAAACTAACTGTCTCACTTGAGCCTGATGCGATAGAATTCAGCGCCAGTGCTGGCGCCGAGAGGGACCCGCACCTCGTAGGTCTGATGGGCCGCGGAAGGCCCCAGTTCCGTGACAATCTTCCACCCTCCGCCGAGAAATGAGGAACGCGCATCAACCACGTAGACCCTCCCGGCCACACCTGCAAACCGCAGCAGGACTCCGTTACCCGCAGCTGGGTTCAGGATCGCTTGCGACACTTCAATCTTCAGAAGACTGTTAGCATCTCTCGGATGAGTCCCTGCCAAAAACTCGGCCCCGTTCGTGAACCGGTCGCCATCAGGATCGGCCGTGGAACCGCTGATCGCAGAGTCTTTGAGCTCCTGGCTCGAGAAATACCGAGCCAGATAGGCCTCGTAGGAGTTCGGGTCCACCCCAGTGGAACTCTTTTGGGCAAGGACCTGCAGGTCGAATCCTAGATCGCTGCTTGTGCCACTGGACTGATGCACCTCCACCGCAAGAGTGTTCGAACCGGAAACAAGCGATGACGCATTGGCGCTGAACTCAAAAAACGTCGTCTCGTCCGATGCGCCTGCAGCGGCCAGAGCCGACGTGCGAAACGCGATTTCCCCGGCAGGCATGTTGTCACGCAAGACCTCCTTCCCGTTCAAATAGACCACCGCTCCATCATCCCGCTGCAACTTGAAGGTCAGACCAATTATTCTATTGGTCTCGGCCAAAGTGAACTGGGCACGAAAATACGTGGTGATGTATTTTGCTTGTGCATTAGGGCCAAATTCCGCCCTGGTAACCTCTCCATCCCCTCCGTAGCCCAATCGTGCGTTCCCGGATTTCCACGCCCCATCACCAAACACCGTGGCCCTCCATGCCGTGCCCAGATCCACTCCTGTATCCAGGTACTTCCAAACTGATCCTGCCGGGAACAAGGAGACTGTTTCTGGTACGCCCTGGGCCTCCACACTCAGATCTGATGATTTTTCAAACTCCCCGTCGCTCGCGGTCAGCCGAAGTCCATACACGCCCGCGGATGAAAACCGTGCTACTGCCCCAGGCAAAGAATCATCGTCGAACATCACCAATCCTGGCCCCGACACCACCGACCAGCGCACCGTTAATTTCCCAGGAACGGCTGGAAGTCCGTCATCCGTAGCCTGCCCTTGCATTTTCACCTCAAAGGGGAAGGAACTAGCTTGCACAGACACTGGAGGTCCGGAGTTAACGCTGGGAGGCCGATTTCCGGCCGCATCAAAACCGGGAGTCGGCTCAGGGACGGCGCGCCAATTGGCAGGATCGTTTCCATATTCGTTCAGCCTGATGCGCTGGATCGACCCTGCCTGCCCAGCCAAAAACACGGGCCAAGGAACCTTATTGTCATAGCGAACAGTATCGACAGCCACGTAGGGAATCACAGTGCCACTCGCAGTGACATCGGGCTGGTCTGGCCTCTGCAGTTCAAGCGTTTCGCCACCTCCCGACAACGTCCCCCCAGTCGAAGCAAAAACGCCCACATTGGCAGGGATCCCATAACGGTTTCGAACGTAAGCCGCGTCGGAGGTTGTCACCAGCGCGAGACCCCGAGACGGCAATACAATCCCCGGGGGGAACACAAATCCGAGCCCCTCGATTCTCCACGCATTGGTCGGGGCCTGGGGATCGTAGAGAGCCACTGGGGAGTCGGTAATGTTCTTGATCTCGACAAAACGTTCCTCCCCCGGACCCTCCAGATACCTGATTTCCTGGATAACAACTGGCCCCACCGAAGGCCCTGCATTTTCTGCACCAAACGAGGTTCGGCTTTGGGCGGGATAGGAGATTCTGCCCACGCTGTCCTGGTAACGACCCAGTGAAACTCCGTTGGCCACCGCTCCAAACGTGAAACCGTCGGTGTAACCCGTCAAGTTGCCTTGCGCGTCGGCCGAAAAAAGAACCACGTCCTCCCCGTGAGAACTCAGAGTAAAACTCGGGTCAACCCCCGGCTTCGTGTTGAAGTCCGCCTCCGTTAGCACCAAAAACCCGCCGGGTGTGATAACCGATCCGGAAGGAAACTGATATTTCCTGGGTTCTTGACGATTGTCTGTCAAAAACCAAAAACTGATATCGACCGGTTCTTTCCCAGGGTTCCAAAGCTCGATCGCATCGATTTGCGGAGGATCGGTATGGGTGAGAATTTCGTTGACCACCACCGGAGCGATGGAGGCCCCCGCATCGGAGGCACCCGGGGATCCTCCGGCCGCCGAACTCGCCCTCCAAACGGACGGTTCGTCAAGGTTCATCCCTGGGAGAAACGTCCTAAGGACAAGGGAAAAACCTGACCCATCTGGGGATTCAGGCCAAGGTGCTGAATCGTTGTAATCGACGGCAAGGACGGAGATGCCCGCCGCGTTCGCGAGGGTGATTTTCTCCCCGGAATTGCTCAACTGACCCGCGAACACGCCACCAATCCGGGTGTTGGGGTACTTTTTCGCAAACGAGGCCGCATCCCTCACAAGGACAACAAATGCATTCGGCGCAAGCTTGGTCGGGAACGGAAACGCGAACTGAATCCCCCCTATGAAGTGAGCACCGCTCAAATCCAACTCGTTATCGGATCCGTTTTGAAACTCCAAGAACTCCAGCTCCTGCCCGTCGGTCGAAGATGTGGGCGCGGGGTTGTACATCAATTCCGTCAGCCGCAGGCCGGTCAAATCCTGCACAATGTTAAAGGATGCCTCCACCAGAGCGCTCCATGTCGTTCCGTCGAAGGCGCGAGCCTTGACTCGAACGCCTCGATCCAGCCGCAGCGCGGATTCGTACAACTCCGCATGCGCGGCGACAGCGCCAGCCAAAGCCCTCGGATCGGCCCCGTTCAAGGTGAAGTAGATCGGGGCTGTCGCA
>CANLCA010000371.1 GCA_947487925.1 Verrucomicrobiales bacterium
CTAATCATCACTAATACAACAAGATGTGAAAAATAACGATCGGGACACCGGTTCACTGTATGGGTGAGGTGCTCAGTCAGCGTAACTTCTTCACCATTAGTGTCACTTAGTGAAAATCAGTGGTTCAACTTCCGTTTTAAGGTTCAAATGACATAATCACCCACCGTCCACTGTTATTCAGTCCTGCTGCCGTCCACCACCAGCAACTGGTACCGGCCACTGAACAAGTGTCCAAACAGCCGTTGCCGCCGGTTAAATCGTGAACCTGGAAAGAGCAATTGAATTGACGGCAAAGAACGCAGAGAACGCAAAGCCAATCACTTGTGGAGTTCTAAAAGACGGATGAGCCTCATCCGGTCGGTGACCCTTTGAAGAGTCATCGTTTTTCGCAACTCATTCCCTTCGTGTTCTTTGCGATCTTTGCGGTTAAATGAACTGCCGGATTAAGGGTGAACTTTACGTGTCGAGAAACCATTTCATGACAGACACCAGATTGGCTTGGGTCGTTTCCACGACCAAACGAAGAGAATTTCCCATGATACAGAGGGCATGCACTCGCCTTGGGGTTTTGAGGCAAGACTCACCGAGTGTGGCGAGAAGCTTTTGGCGATCTTCATCGTTGCGGAAGATGGGCTTCCGGATGGTCTATTCGAAGTTTTAGCGCCATGTCTCCAAGTGCGCATTCCCACCCCCACCTGTTCAATCAATAAGCGGGACTGGTCGCTTGTATGGCCATTGCATCCAGCAGACCAGCCGCATACGCGTCGAATACGCGACGAATCTCGTCGCGCACGCGGCGGAACATCGCAAGCTTTTCTTCATCCGTGCCGACGGTGTGCGCTGGATCATCAAAACCCCAGTGATGCCGGTTCATCTGGCCGGGGAACATCGGGCACGCCTGGTCTGCGTTGCCGCAGACAGTGATCACGGTCGCCACCGGTTGGTGGAGGAATTCATTCAGGTGCTTGGAGTGGTGGGCCGAGATGTCGATACCGATTTCCTTCATCACCTGGATGGCAAACGGATGGACAAAGCCCGCAGGTTTCGAGCCGGCGCTGGCCACTCGAAAGCGGTCCTTAGCGGCGGTGCGGAGAATCCCTTCAGCGAGATGGCTGCGACAGGAGTTGCCGGTGCAAAGGACGAGAACTAGAGGAAGTGAATCTGGATTACTCATGAGGTTTTGGTCAACGGTTTGAATTGAAATGCGAGAGCGTTGAAGGCCGCCAACCCTCTTGGAACCGGTCCGGTCCCATCTTCGGTTTTCCCCGAAGGCTTCTCATGCCAAAATATCTTTGATGATGTGGGGTTCAAAAACCGAAGTCAGCTTCTCCTTCAAACCAAGGCGATCGAAGTGGAGTTGATCATGGCGCAAGCCGAGCAAGTGCAGGATTGTCGCATGCCAATCCTCCACGCTCACTTTGTTCTCCGCTGCAGCCAGACCGATCTCATCGGTGGATCCATAGGTTATTCCCGGCTTGATGCCTGCGCCGGCCATCCAGGTAACCATCGCGTTTTTGTTGTGGTCTCGGCCGGCTTTTGTTTCGTCCATGTCGGCGGCCATTTGGGCGATGGGAAGGCGTCCGAATTCGCCGCCCCAAATCACCAGGGTGCTGTCCATCAGACCCCGTTGCTTCAAGTCTTGGAGCAGGGCGGCGACCGGTTTGTCCGTGCGTTCGCAGGCTTCACGAAGCCCGGTCGCAATGTTTCCGTGGTTATCCCAGATCTGGCCGTTGATGTATAGTTGGACGAACCGGACTCCGCGCTCAACCAGACGGCGCGCGATCAAACAGCGCCTTCCATAAGACTCCGTGCGCTTGTCGTTGAGCCCGTAGAACTCGAGAGTCGCGGGGCTTTCCCGCGAAATGTCCAACGCGTCGGTCGCCTCCAATTGCATCCGGCCAGCCAGCTGGTAGGTGGACATTCGAGCTTCCAGGGATGGGTGTCCCGGTCGTTTTCGAAGATGAATTTCATCCAACCGACGCAGCAGGTCTCGTTCGAGCGCCAGGATGTCTTCAGGTTGGGCGGAATCCGGCTTTAAGTTTAACAAGGGCGAACCCGTGGCGCGAAACCTCATCCCTTGGTAAACAGGTGGCAGGAACGCCGACTGCCAATTCTCGACGCCGTTGACGGGCAAGCCCAGGGGATCGTCAAGGACAACGTACGCGGGCAAGCTTTGGTTCTCGTTGCCCAATCCATAGACCACCCAGGAACCAAGGCTCGGGTAGCCTGGGAGCATGCGACCGGACTGAATCTTATAGATCGCCGGTTCATGGGTGAGGATGGTCGAGTGCATCGAACGGATCAAGGCGATCTCATCCATGTGTTTCGCCACATGCGGCATGATCTCCGAAACCCAAGCGCCTGATTTCCCATGCCGCTTGAACTGGAACGGGCTGCGCATAAGCGCTCCGGCTGAGCCGGGGCTTTCGACTTCGCCGGCGATTTTGTTGAAGTAGGATTTGCCATGATGCCGTGTCAGCTCCTCTTTGGGATCGAACAGGTCCATCTGGCTTGGGCCGCCGTTCATGAACAGATGAATCACCGCCCTGGCTTTGGGTGTGAAATGCGGTGTTTTGGGTGTCAGATCATAGAGGGCAGGGGCGGGGGGTTCATGCGCCGGAACACCGGATCCGCCAATCAAATCGCGCTCAAAAAGACAGGTTAGCGCGCCACCGTAAATCCCGCCCCCGACTGACTGGAAAAAGTGGCGGCGACTGATCGAGGCGCCGGTTCCTTGACTCGCTGGTTGGTATGCGCTCATGACGGTGGGCTAATCGATGAAAATGAATTCGGCCGAGTTCAATAGAGCATGGCACAGATTGGCCAAAGCGCGATGGGCTGGCGCCGGGCTGATTTCTGGTTGGCGAGCTGGCTCGGACCATTTTGCGGTCAGTTCCTGAAGTGTTGCGTGTGCGATCTCTTCCTCCGCTTTGGTGGGCAGCCGGCTGAGGGTGATTCGGTAGAGTGTTCGGATCTGAGTTTTGGCGTCGCTGCCTGCGGTTTGAACCACTCTAGATGCGAGGGACTCGGACAGCTCATGGATCATGCCGTTGTTCATCAGGTGCAGCGCTTGCGTGGCAACGACGGAATTCCACCGCGACAGGCATTGCGGATTCATTTGCGGCAGATCGAATGTTTCGAGAAGGGTGGGGATTTCCTTGCGCCGTTGCAGTACGTAAATGCTGCGTCGCCAGCCTTTGCCGTTTCCCACCGGGGTCACGAGGCCATCGGCGCGAACTTTTACACCGTCGGGGCGGCCAAACGGGGTTTCATCAAGCCGCCCCGAAACGCGCAGCAAAGTATCGGCCAAAACCTCGGCCTCCATGCGCTTGAGTGGAAACCAGGAGAGTGCCTCATTTCCGGGATCCAAGGCTTGACGCTCAGGCGTCGTCTCTGAAGTCTGCCGATAGACGCTCGAAGTCATCATCAGCCGATGCATGTGTTTGATGCTCCACCCACTTCCCATGAACTCCCGGGCGAGCCAGTCGAGCAATTCAGGATGCGACGGAGGGTCGCCGGCTCGCCCAAAATTCCCCAGCGCTTTAACAATTCCATTCTCGAAATGATGTTTCCAGATCCGATTGACCATCACCCGCGCAGTCAGCGGATGGTTTGGATCAATCAGCCATTTGGCGAACGCCAAGCGACGTCCCGTTTTTTTGGCCCCGGGCCAAGGCGGCTTGATCTCCAGGGCAGAGCTCCCTTGCGCCAACACGGAAATGGCCCCCGGCTCGACGACCTCGCCAGGCGTCAGATAGTTGCCGCGCTTGAGCAAGTATTCTGGGAAAGGCTCACCCCGATCCCAAAGGGCGCGAATCATCGGTTGAGGCCGACGTTGTCCCTCCAAGGTGGCAATTTGCTTTTCCATCTCCGGTGCCGGCTTGGCTTTGATCGATGCCTTTAAAGCCTCGATGCGAGTCTTGATATCGGCCTCACGAGATTCCCAGGCACGGCGTTCTTTCGTGCTCACGTGGGGGAGACGCCGCTGGTTCGGGATAAGCCAGTCGTGCTCGTCGTAGGCGCCCTTCAGCACGGCGGCCAGCGCGTGATACTCCCGCTGTGGAATGGGATCGAACTTGTGCGAATGACACCGGGCGCAGCCGATCGTCAACCCCATGACGCCTGCCCCGAGCACTTGTATTTCATCGGCGATGATGTCGAGGCGGTCGGGGACGAACGCGGTGATCGCCGCCACGGTGGAGTCAGGAGCCATTCGCAGAAATCCGGTGGCGACGAGGTTGTCGTAGATCTCATCGGA
>CANLCA010000372.1 GCA_947487925.1 Verrucomicrobiales bacterium
CACCGGGGTTTTTGCCGATTGGAGCTAGGCGTTGATCAACTTGTTGTCTTTTTCCAGGAGCGCTTCGAATTCGCGGAGGCTGGGTTTGATTTCTCGGGTCTGTCCGACGTGGCCGACCACCGCGTCGAGAGTTTTCAGGCCGTTTCCGGTGATGCAAAGAACTGCGGAAGCATCCTGGGGAATCTGCCCGGAGGCAATCAATTTCTTGGCCACCCCTACGGTGACCCCTCCTGCGGTTTCCGCGAAAATGCCCTCGGTTTCGGCCAGCGTTTTGATGCCGTCACGAACCTCATCATCGGTGACGTCCTCGGCGGCGCCTCCGGTTTCCTTCATGACTTTGAGCGCGTAGAATCCGTCCGCGGGGGTTCCGATTGCGAGCGATTTAGCGATGGTGTTTGGTTTGACCGGCTTGAAAAAGTCCAACCCGGCTTTTTGGGCGGTGGAGATGGGGGAACATCCCGTCGCCTGGGCACCGTGTATCTTGTAGCGAGACTCACCGACAATCCCGAGCTTCATGAATTCTTGGTAGCTTTTGTGTATTTTGGTGAGCAGGGAGCCTGAAGCCATGCAGACGACCGTGTGTTGGGGCACGGTCCAACCGAGCTGTTCGATGATTTCAAAACCCATGCTCTTCGACCCCTCCGCGTAATACGGCCGCATGTTCACATTGACGAAAGCCCAGCCATACTTTCCGGCGATCTCCGCGCATAAACGGTTGACCTCGTCATAATGCCCCCGGATCCCTATCACGGTCGCGCCGTAGACCAATGAATTGACCACCTTTCCCTGTTCCAAATCCGACGGGATGAAGACATAGGCTTTGAGGCCGGCGGCAGCCGCGTTGGCAGCTACTGAGTTGGCCAGATTCCCTGTGGAGGCGCATGCTACCGTGGAGAATCCGAGCTCTCGCGCCCGGCTCAGGGCGACGCTGACGACCCGGTCCTTGAACGAGAGGGTAGGGTAGTTGACCGTGTCGTTTTTCACCCAAAGCTCCCGGATCCCGAGCCGCTTTGCAAGGCGGTCGGCCTTGACAAGCGGGGTGTATCCGACCTGGCAACCGACGGTGGGTTCCCCAGCAACAGGCAGCAGTTCCCGGTAACGCCACATGGATTGGGGCCGACTCTGAATGACGGTTCGCGTCAGGGACCGTTTGATCCGATCATAATCGTAAACTACCTCGAGCGGACCGAAGTCAAACTCGCAAACGTGAGTGGCGGCTAAGGGATATTCCCGTCCACACTCCCGGCATTTAAGAGCCTTCATGAACCCTGTGTTCGTTTCCATAATGTCGTGTCTTTCGCCCAATAAAAAACCCCTGCTCCGGGTGTGAGAAGGGGTTAAACGGCCGCGCTCTTCTCATCGGTTCCGAGCGGACTCTCGCTCGGGGCTGGAATTGGCACCTGGTCGCGGGCTTGCTGGCCACACCGGTTGCCGTGGTTTCAAAGGGCCAGTCCCTCCACCACTCTAAATGAGACCGTTGTATCAACGGATCCTGATAAGATGATGAGTGAGTGATTTCCTGTCAATTGCAATTATTGTGGATCGAGGATATCGGTGGGTGGCCTCCTCGAAATTCTTTTGTATTGTCCTGAAACTAAGGGAAATGGATTCTTGAAAAAGCAGGTGTTGTGGGCTAGAATCGGGGTTGTAGCCATGGTTTGGCTCGGCTCGGGCCGGGTGGCTCAGGGCTTTTTTTTGGCGGGATATTCGTGAATATCAAACTCTTCAGATGGTTGATTGTCTGGGTGCTGGCGGACGCGCTGGGGTTTTGTCATTCGGATGTCTGTGCCCAGGCGGCGGCTCCTTTGCCAACCCCTTCTGCAGAGGGGCGGATTCAGTTGATCGGGGGCGGGGAGGACTGCGTTTCTCGGGTGCGAGTGGGTCAAAAACTGGTCTTAAGCTACGGAGATTTGCAGGCCGTCCAAGGCACTTTGGCGACCAACGGCGTGCGCTTCACGGTAAAAGATAGGGGGAGGTTTTGGAGGATCCAGGCGATTGACAAGGAAATTGTCGTCAGCGCCGAGGAGGTGCCAGGGTGGGAAGCCACCCTCGCCGTGTCTGAGGAGGCGGTCTTTGAGTTCTGCAAGGAATCCAAGGTTCTCCGAGTGCAAACTCTGCCAGAATCGCCAGGCAACACTGAGGTTTCTCGCGCGCGCATGGCATTTCCGGACGGGGCCGTCGCGGAAATGGGACCTGGCTCCCGTGTTCAAGTGGAATCTTTTTCGG
Organism: Verrucomicrobiales bacterium; assembly: GCA_947487925.1. GTDB lineage: Bacteria > Verrucomicrobiota > Verrucomicrobiia > Limisphaerales > F1-80-MAGS106 > F1-80-MAGS106. The sequence continues at coordinate 2,227 of CANLCA010000372.1, forward strand.
ACACGACCTACGTGCTTTCGGGGTCTGGCGCGGTGACGGGAACGACCGCATCGCAGGAGCGATTTACGTTTGGTTCCACCGAACTTTTTATGGCGGGCGGGGGACTGAAAAGAAGCGTTGAAGCCGTAGGGGTTGAAGGCGGTGCGAGCCGGTCTCCGGCCGTCTCGGTATCTCTGAGAGGCCTGGTTGGCGGCAACGTAGAGTTGGATATCGCCGGGCAGCGTGCCACCGTGGGTGCCTCTTCGGGTCAGACTTTTTCCACAGCAAACGGCACGGTGCTAAGGATCGATCAGGACACTTCCAGAAGCGTGTTAGTGATCTCGGTGAAAAAGGGCCTAGTCACTCTCGAACCAGTCGAGCTTGGGGCGGGTTCCGCGGTGCTTTTGAGCGGACGGACGGCATTTCTAACCTGGGATTTCACCCAGAAAAGTTTCAACGTGGAGCACGGGTTGGGGGATGGGCCCGTTTTTACCCGGCTTCCCGAAGGGTCGATTGCGACGCTGGCCTCCGGGAGTGCGATGAAGGTTGTGAGGACATCCTCAGGCATATTTTCTGCCCAGACCACGAAAGGGAGGGTGACGTTGTTGGACAAGATTTCTCAGGAGGTTATGGCTCTTTCAGCCACGCCTCGGATGTTCGAAATTCCCTCGGGCGTCGAATCCGCCGGCCGCGTGGCCAGAATCCATTTGATCGGAGCGAGCGGGGATACCTTCCAGATCCAGGTGAACGGATCCCTCCATGGCGCTGCGGATGGCGCCAAAGGGAGCGGGGGGCTGGCGGAGGCTGGGGTTGAGCTGAAGCGGTTGTTGCGTGGCACCCGATGGCTCATCCAAAGTCTTGATAGACCCGCTGAGATCACGATTAGAGGACTTCCTGGTTGGAAGGCCATCCTCGACGCCGGGGAGTCGGTGACTTGTGCTTATTCGGAGGATCGGGGATTGATTGAAGTCGCGACGGCGCATGGTTCGAAGGCGCGGGTCGAGCATGTGGCCCAGGTTTTATTGCCCGACGGGACATCCGCGGCGCTGGGTCTGTATTCGATAGCAAGGACAGACTATTTCAAGGATGGCACCTATTCATTTTTTGGAACCGGCGGAGTGGCTGGAACATCCGCCGCAGGAGCTGGGTTCAGTTTTGGTGCAGGTCATCCTCCGATCACTGGGGGGGATAGGCTGCGTCTTCAAAGCGCTCCCTCGAGCTCCGGGGTCCCTGCCCGGAGCCCCGATCTCGCGATGAAATTGCGCAAGGAATCGAAGGATCGATGGCTCGTGGATGCCGGGGGCAGGAGCTTCACCGTGAGCGCTGCCGGTGGTGAAAAGGCAGCCTTCGCTAATGGAACGTCCTTTGAGCTCGCTTTGGAAGGTACCAATGGAGCTTTGAAAATCACGGCGGTGAAGCTGCTGGCTCATCTGGAGATTGCTGGATTTGAGAGTGTTCGAGCGCGGCTTCTGAGTGGGCAGACCGCGATTTTGGAAGCAGATCTCGCAAAGAAGACAGCGGAGTTTACTCAGCTAAACGGAGAGGGGATGCTGACCCTTGTTTTCCAGAACCAGTCGACGGCCTCGTTGAGCCCTAATGGACGCTTGCGCGTCGTGGAACAAGGCCCCGACAAACTCGCGCTGCAGACCGTTGCTGGAGAGGTCACTTACTTCGATTCTGTCTCCGGACAAATCAGCGGAGTCGGGCCTGAGGCGAAAGTTGTTATCAGATCCGGCGGTGTTTCCCCCAGGACTTCGGTTCGTCTGCTCGGGAGCGTGGCGGGAACCTACCGTATCAGCGTCGATGAGCGAAGTACCTTTGGGGCGGAGGATGTGCGGATGTCCAAGGGATCCATCGTTTTTCGGGGTGTTGAACTGCAACCGATAGACAGAGGTTCCAGGTGGCTCATAAAGGCAGTGGATCGAGAGGCCCAGATCAGCTGAACAGTGACAATTATAATCCACGATGAGTGACAATTAAAAATCACCAGTGAGCCGGTAAGATCGAGCAGCGGTTTGGAG
>CANLCA010000373.1 GCA_947487925.1 Verrucomicrobiales bacterium
CTGAAGCACATCGCGTTCATGGCCGCCGATGCGCACAAATGGATGCTGGGCCCCTGCGGTGCGGGGATTTTTTACGTGCGCAAGGACTGGCAGGAAAAGTTGAAGCCGACGGTGTTGGGATGGAACAACGTGCGATGCCCGGGTTTTGTGGCAAGCGAGAAAATGGAGTTTCGCTCCGGAGCCCACCGTTACGAGGCGGGCTCCTACAACTGGGTGGGGATGGTGGGAATGAAAGCGGCTTTGGATCTGTTGATCGAAGTCGGCGTGGGCGAGATCAGCAAGGAATTGTTGCGGAAACGAAAGGAGATGGTCTCGGGCCTTTTGTCACGCGGCTTCGAAGTGATCGAGCCGGAGATGGCAAAGAAGAACGCCAGCGGGATCGTGAGTTTTCGCCGAGGCCACGAGGACATGACAGCTGTTCATGCGGCGCTGGAATCCAAGGGAGTGATCACATCGCTGCGCGTGAACCGAGCGGGCGTTCAGTGGATCCGACTCTCGCCGCACTTCTACAATTCCGACGCGGATCTGGCCCGATTGTTTGAGGGTCTTCCTGGCGGGGTGTCGTAGCATTAGCCCTGGAATTTGTCCCGCCAGCTCGGTTTTAAGCCCCCTTCGACCTTGTGCCCCTGTTTCGAGACCTCCTTTTGTCTGGCCGCGGGGACGATGAGGGCGTTAAATGGTGCGGGTTTTTGAGCTCAATCCTATGTCACGTCCGAACCGTTGGAACAGTCTTAGCTTGCTCGCCTGGGGACTCTTAGGAGTGGGCGCTGGCGCGCTGGGATTCGCCACGACCAAGGCGGCGACGGCGCCGAATATCGTCATTATTTTTGCGGATGACCTTGGGTGGGGGGATCTGGCCTGTTTCGGCGCGAAACGGATCCGCACTCCAAACCTGGACAAGCTGGCCCGAGAGGGCACTCGCTTCACCAGCTTCTACGCGTCACAGCCAGTTTGTTCCGCGTCGCGCGCATCGCTTTTAACGGGGTGCTATGCGAACCGAATCGGTATCCATGGAGCCTTGTCACCTCGCTCAAAAACCGGCTTGAACACAGGCGAAACAACCCTTGCGGAAATGCTCCGAGATCGGGGATATGCCACGGCGATTTTTGGCAAATGGCATCTTGGAGACGCGCCCGAATTTCTGCCTGCGAACCACGGGTTCGACGAGTATCTGGGGTTACCCTACTCGAACGACATGTGGCCAAGCCATCCCACCGCCAAGCCGGGAACTTATCCTCCGCTTCCCCTGATCGAAGGCACCCACGTGGCAGAGCTGATGCCGGATCAAACGCAACTCACCAAGCGCTATACGGGGCGCGCCGTGGACTTCATTCGCAAAAATCGGTCGAAACCCTTTTTTCTGTATCTGGCGCACTCCATGCCGCATGCCCCGCTCCATGCCAGCGCGGAGTTCAAAGGACGCTCCAGGAAGGGACTTTACGGGGATGTGATAGAAGAGATCGACTGGTCAGTTGGAGAGGTGCTCAAAGCCCTCGATGAACTCCATCTCGCTGACAATACATGGGTGATCTTTTCGTCAGACAATGGGCCATGGCATAGCTATGGAGACCACGCTGGTTCGGCAGGCCCTTTTCGGGAAGGCAAGGGCTCGGTGTTTGAAGGGGGAGTGCGAGTGCCCTGCGTGATGCGATGGCCAGGCCAGATCCCATCAGGGCGTGTCTGCAAAGAGGCGGCGATGACGGTGGATCTGTTCCCGACGATCGCCTCGAAGGTCGGAGGAACTCTGCCAGCTCACCGGATCGACGGACTGGACATCTGGCCGTTGATCGCGAGCGTAAAAGGAGCGCGCAACCCGCACGAGGCCTACGCATTTTATTACAATCAAGGGGAGCTGCAAGCCATCCGGAGCGGCGCGTGGAAACTGCTGCTCCCCCACAAAGCCCGCGGAATGCGGGGCAGACCAGGAGGCCACGATGGGATGCCGGCGAGCTACAACCAGATCGATGTGGGACTCGAGTTGTACAATTTGGATTATGATCCCGCGGAGAAGGTCAACGTGGCGTCGAAGCACCCCGAGAGGATTCGAATATTGAGCCTGCTGGTGGAGCAGTTCAGAGCCGACCTCGGGGACAGCTTGACGCACCGCACAGGTGCGGGACTCAGGGCGCCGGGCCGTGTCGAATCCCCCAAGGTGCATTGAGCTAGGCATCCGATGGAACTGCCTTTGCTCAGCGTCGTGATCGCCGCCCGACCAGAACAGCGCGAGATCGCCGCAGTCAGAGCGGCGTGCCAGCTGGATTACCCCCGGGAACGGCTTCAGATCCTTGTTGCCAGAGGGCGGCAACCGTCGGTGCAGCGCAACACCGCGATCCGGCAAGCGCGTGGCGAGTGGATCTATTTCCTGGATGATGACTCGATGCCGAGTCCGGGGAACGCGCAACGCTCCCTGCCCCACCTCGCGGATGCGAAGGTTGTCGTGATCGGCGGGCCCAACTTGTGTCCTCCGGAAGCCCCACCCCTAGAGGCAGCGTTTGGAGCCGTGATGGCCAACACACTGGCATTCGGACCGAGCGCGGCGCGCTATCGGGCGACCGGAGACGTGCGAGACTCCACCGAAAAAGAGCTCATTCTGTGCAATCTGTTCATGCGACGCGACGCGTTGATCGAAGCCGGAGGTTTTGACGAGGCCCTCTATCCAAACGAAGAAAACGCCCTGATGGACCACTTGTTGAGGCAGGGATATCGACTGATTTACGATCCGGAGCTGTGGATCTATCGCCGACCAAGAACCACGCTCGGATCTTTCATGCGCATGGTGTTCACTTATGGCCGAGGGCGAGCCGAGCAGGTTCGGCTGCATCCCACCGCAGGTTCGTTGATCAACTGCGCCCCGGCCCTGTTTTGTGTTTACCTGGCTCTGTTGCCGTGGCTTCCCCTCTGGGCGTTCGTGGGGCTAGGTGTGTACATTTTGATGGTTCTTGGATCCGTGCTGGCACCCTCTCGAGAGCAGTCCATGCTGAGATCAGGGAACGTCCCCTTGCCACCTCGAGTCGCCTGGTGGAAGACAGCGGGCCTGGTCTTGTTGACACACCTAGGCTACGGCTTCGGATTTTGGCGAGGTCTGTTCACAAGGTTGAAGCCTGCGGAAAACCGAACGCCGATCCCCGTGGTCGTGGAAGAGTTGTAAATTCATGCCCGCTCCCAAGCATTCCTCGTCTTTTTTCCGCCAAAGCGGATGGATGATGATCGCATCGACGATCGGCGGGATCTTCATGTTTGCAGTCCATGCCTTTGCTCCCGGGATGGGAAAGGCGGAGTATGGGCTGTTTGGAACATTGCTGCAGATGTTGAACCTGATGATGATCCCGGCGCTGGGCTTGCAGACGGTGTTCGCGCAACAAACAGCCGCTGCGGTCAGCGAGTCAGAGAAACGCCAACTCGCGGCCACGACTCGGGCTATCCTTGCAGCGGCGGCGGTTTTATGGCTTGTGATGGCGTCGACGGCGTTCTTCTTCCAAAGTTGGCTCTGCGCCACTCTACGAATTTCCGATCCGGCGGCGCTTTGGGTCACGATCATCTTTGGCCTGCCGCAGCTGTGGCTGCCTGTGTTTCAGGGGATCCTTCAAGGCCGCCAGGACTTTCTCGGGATGGGCTGGATCGGGATTTTGCACGGTCTGACCCGTTTGCTTGCGGTGGGTTTCCTCGTGATCGTGCTTCGCGGAAAGGCGGCGGCCGGCATGATGGGGGCGCTGGTGGGCCAGGGACTGGCGCTGAGCATCGCTGCCTGGCGAGCCCGTGGCCTGCTGAGGGAGCCTGGGGAGCCCTTTGATGCGAAGGGTTGGCTCGCCAGAGTCTGGCCCCTGACCCTCGGTCTTGGGGTCGGCCAATTCATGCTTTCAGCGGATATGATCGTCGTCCGTGCCGTTTTTGAGCCCGCGCAGACGGGGGTCTACGGGTGGTCCGGGATGATCGGGCGCGGACTGGTCATGTTTACCGCGCCGCTTGTGTGGGTCATGTTCCCGAAGGTTGTGGAAAGCATGGCCCGGTCGGAGCGCACCAACGTGATCGGACAAGCCTTGATGGCAACCGGCATGCTGGCTGGGTTGCTCGCAGCGATGGCCACGCTCGCCTGCAGGCTGGCGCCAGGATTTCTTGAAGCGCTGGCGCATGGCACCCCGCCCGTAACTCTGCCCGGGGATCTCGCCGCGCAACTTTTGGAGCACCGGGCATTGATCCTTGAGGTGAGCCTGCTGATCCCTCTTTTC
>CANLCA010000374.1 GCA_947487925.1 Verrucomicrobiales bacterium
ATGCCGATCACGGCCCCCATATTGTGCTCGATCTGGATGATAAACACCTTTTCATCATTGCCCACAAACACCGCGCAACCGCTGTTGGCAGGCAGGATACCCCGGATCTGGACACGCACGACATCGCGTTTCATAATCGAACTCTAGGGCCTCAACTTCAAAAAACAAGTCCGCCAATCACAGAGTTTTCACGGGCAAAACCCGGGCATTGACGCGCTTCCCAACGTCACTCAAATTCAACGGGAAAACCGCTCTCGAACCGTGGCCAAAATGAAACTCCATTTCCAAGACAAGATTCTTCCGTGGGAAAGCCTGCGCGACTGGCGGAGGGACTTCCGATCGAGCGGCAAACGCCTGGTGGTGACCAATGGTTGTTTTGATATCCTGCACCTCGGTCACGTGGCCTACTTGGAACATGCGAGAAATCAGGGCGACACTTTGTTGGTGGGAGTCAATTCAGACTCCGGCGTGCAAGAGCTCAAGGGGCCTTCCAGGCCGGTCAACTGTGAGGCCGACCGCGTCGGCGTTCTCGCCGCCCTTGAGTCGGTGGATTTTGCCTGCATTTTTCCGGGTAAACGAGCCGTGCAGTTCCTCGATGTCGCCCAGCCTGAAATCTACATCAAAGGGGGCGATTACACTTTGGAAACCCTGAATCAGGAAGAGCGCGCGATCGTCGAAAAACATGGCGGAACAATTGTCTTCATACCCTTCCTCACCGGCCGATCCACCTCGGGGATTCTATCGAAGATCCACAGCCTGTGATCGATCGAGCTTCGAGCTTCTCCGACAAGAATCGACTCTTGAACCTCCTACCAAACTGTCACGATGCCGCAGGGATTTCGTCGTTGTTCGATTGAGCTCAATAAGCACCGCTAAGTGAGCGCTGTTTTCGTTGCGGCGGCCATCCTGGTTGCGCTGGACGCCCACTCCACAAAGCTGATTCAGTCAATTAGAAAACTGGACCTTAAAGCAGCCAACGCTCAGCCTCTTCATCGGAGACAGAATAGCGGCAACCCACTTGCCGACACGTTGTCACGATCCATCGATCGGCTGCGATCAGTAGCACCTGCGAAACGGCGTCACGGCACCCGCGCGGGAAGCACCTGAACCGTGAGCGACGAGGCGGCGCCCGCCATCCGATAAACGCGCTGGGTGGCTTTGCGAAAATCCTCGGGCTTGGCGGTCGGGATCGTGACGAAGGTCTGGGGATTGCGGTCCACAAGGGGGAACCAGGTGCTTTGCACCTGCACCATCACACGGTGGCTCCGACGGAAGGTGTGGCAAACATCAGGTATCGTAAACTCAACTTTTGCGATCTTCCCCGGCTCAAAAGGTTCAGGTTTCTCGAAACTGTTGCGAAACTTTCCTCGCATCACGTCGCCACGCACAAGCTGCTGGTAGCCCCCCATGCGAATGTGGGCCGGATTCGGATCCGGATCCGGGAAATCACCGTGGTAAACATCCACCAGTTTCACGATCCAATCCGAGTCCGTGCCGCTGGTCGACACATGCAAAGTGGCTTTCAGAGGGCCCGCGAAAGTAATATCTTCCTCAAGTGGCTCCGTCTCATAAACAAGCACGTCCGGCCGAGTCGAAGCAAAACGTTGGTCGTGCAGGGGATATGAACGCGGGTAGCCTGTGGTGACTTCTAGGGTGAACGGAACCGGCTTCGCCGGATCGCTCACGTATTCATCGTAAGACTCTTCCCCTTGACTCGGCGGGTCGAAGGCCAGCGCGCCACCGGGGCGGAAATAGAGGGTGCGCGCCGTCGACCGCGCCGGTGGCCAAGCGTCGAAGCGTCTCCATCGATCCGTGCCGGTCTCAAAAATATGCGCCTCTGTCGCGGTGTAGTTGGTGTCGCCTTTCAAAAAATGGCGGAAGAAAGGGAGCTCGATTTTCTCTCGGTAAAAGGCTCCAGTTTTCACGTGAAATTTGACATCGCCGAGTGCGTCCCCTTCCTTCCTCCCCCAGTCCCCGTGCGCCCATGGCCCCATCACCAGCATGTTCGTGATGCCCGGATTCTGTCGCTCCGTCCATCGATAAGTCTCCAAAGGACCGAAAAGATCCTCCCCATCATACCAGCCCCCAACCGTCATGACCGCGCAACGGATGTTCTTCAGATGTGGACGAATGTTCCTCGCCTGCCAGTAGGCATCGTAGGTCGGATGTGCCAAGAATTCCGTCCAGATTGGCACGGTTCCCTTGAAATGGTTCACCTCCGAGTTCGCAAGCGGTCCCATGCGCAGGAAGAAATCATAACCGTCAGGGGTGCCGAACACAAATTGCCTGCCTCCGTCGCGCAATGGGTCGTCGGATTTCAGCTCGAACCAATGGAAGAATGCAAAATTCTGTGAAAGGAAGAAGGCGCCGTTATGGTTCACGTCGTCCCCCATGAACCAGTCGGTAATGGGGGCTTGAGGCGATGCGGCCAACAACGCGGGATGCGAGTCGATCATGCCCATCGAGGTGTAGAAGCCTGGATACGAGATGCCGAACATTCCCACCTTGCCACTGTTGCCAGGCACATGCTTCACAAGCCAGTCGATCGTGTCCCACGCATCCGAGCTTTCGTCGAACTCCTTGGCTCCCTTGCTGGGGTTGTGGGGCCGGACGTGAAGGTATTGCCCTTCGGAGGCGTGGCGCCCGCGCACATCTTGTGTGACAAGAATGAATTTGTCCTTGGCGAGCACCTCAAACGAGCTTCCCGTGTGTGCGGCATAATTGTCAGGACCGTAGGGTTTGAGAGCGTAAGGGGTGCGTGTGAGCAGAATCGGCCAGACCTCCGAATCATCCTTGGGGACATAGACGCGGGTAAACAGTCGCGCGCCGTCGCGCATCGGGATGCGGTGCTCGAATTTCGTGTAGTGTTCCGCCATCCATGAGGCTGTGGCGCTCTCCTTTTTGTCTTCCCCAAAAACGAGTGAAGAGTGAATCCAAACGCTCAGAAGAAGGATCCTGATGAGGGTGTGGCGCATGATCTTCCCCAAGTGTCGCGTGGTCCCCACCGAATCTCAAGCTCTTCCTCACACAAGCGGTGTTGGAATCACTCCGAAAAACGAATTCTTCTTTGCGCTTTCGCACCTTGGCAGCTTTGCTTGAAATCCCTGCTGAATCGTGACGACCAATCTGCAAAGTCATCGCCAGAGATGAAGGCTGTGAGGACTTCGTTTCAATCGGTCTAGAGGGGAGCGCAGCTTTCTATCCCATTTTCCTACCATGAACCAGCCTCGGATGGGCACGAGGTGGGGGTGCCACACGCCCCATGACCAACCGAGGGCCAGGGCGGTTCATGGCCACGATCCACGTCCAACTTTAGCGAATGTTTCCCTTCGCGGCATCTGAACCTTGTTCGAATCTTGTCTCTCAATGCGCGAATTTTGTCGTGCATCCCCTCTTCAAGAGGGTAGCCTTGTGGGCTTGTAATGATGATAGTCCGCTCCAGCCTGTCGATGCCGAGCGTGCCCTTCAGCCATGGCGGGGGTTTCTCTGCTTGGTGCCTTTTGGTGAGCCTGTTCGTCTCTCTTTCGACGACTCCCCCCGAAGCTGCTGAAAACTCAACGTCCGCTCGTTTCCAGAGAGACATCCTACCCATCCTCAGAGAGCATTGTTACGATTGCCATGCCGACGGCGCGAACAAAGGAATGGTCACGTTTGACCAATTCAAATCGCACGAGGAATTGCTGGGCAATCGCACGCTCTGGCTCGCCGCACTGAAAAACCTCCGGGCCGGCCTCATGCCACCAGGCAAAAAGCCGCGCCCTTCTGAAGCCCAACAGAAAACTCTGGAACAATGGATCAAAAGCGATGTTTTCGAAATTGATCCTACAAACCCCGATCCCGGCCGCATCACACTTCGCCGGCTCAACCGGACCGAGTATCGCAACACCATCCGCGATTTGATGGGGTTTGACTTCAAAGTTGAGGACGAATTGCCACCGGACGACACCGGGTATGGCTTCGACAACATCGGCGACGTGTTGACGATGTCCCCCATGCTGCTGGAAAAATACATGCAGGCGGCGGAGACAATCGTGGCGGGGGCCGTGCCGCGTGTGGCAAAGGTCATAGCAGAAAAGACACTCTTCGAGACTTCATCCCGCAAGGCGCCCGTGGGGGGCGGACGAAACAGCGACAAGTTCACGTTCTACGAGGAGGCCTCCGTCTCCCAACCATTCAGCGCGGAGCATGAGGGACGCTATCGCGTGGCCTTGGAGCTGGAGGTGG
>CANLCA010000375.1 GCA_947487925.1 Verrucomicrobiales bacterium
ATCCGCCATGAAAAACGAGTCGATCTTGTTGTTACTCTGAAACTCTGGGATCAAGTTCCGGACGTGGACCGGGTCGGGATGGAGGATCAGTATGTGAAGATCCTCGGCACCGAGGTGCCGCATATTGTCATCCCTGTTCGCCCGGGTCGCGATATCGCCCGTTTGGTTGAGGTCGGCGCAATGCAGACAAAACTCAAACAGTCTGGCCGGAATCCCGCCAGGGAATTCAACGAACGGCTGATCGCCAAAATGACGGGTGAAGGATCGCTTTAGATTCCGAACCCATTGGGGATCAAGCAGGTTCCTGCTGCGAAATGCAGTGGAACGATCCCAACCCCCAGATCAGGTCCGTGGAATCCAGACCCACAACACGTCGGTCCGGAAAACAGGCCTGCAATAGGTCCACTGCAACCGAGTCGTTTCTTTGCCGGAAAGCGGGCACCACAACCACGCCGTTGGCAATATAAAAATTTGCGTAACTCGCGGGCAACCGCTGCCCGTCGCGCTCCAACCGCCCCGGCATAGGAAGTTCGACAATGCGAAAGGGTCTTCCCTCCAAATCCCGGAATCCTTTCAAGCGATCCAGGTTATCCCGCAAGAGTTCATAATTTTCATCAGCAGGATCGTCCTCCACTACGGTGACGAGGGTGTTGGCAGAAACAAATCGCGCAAGATCATCCACGTGCCCGTCGGTGTCATCCCCAACGATGCCGTCTCCAAGCCAAAGGACCTGGGAAATTCCAACATATTCTCCCAGGATCATTTCAATATCTCTCTTGGACAGCGAGGGATTCCGATTGGGATTGAGCAGACACGCCTCCGTCGTCAGCAGGCTGCCGCAGCCGTTGACATCAATCGATCCGCCTTCCATCACAACGGCGGGGCTGAACAGTCGAAGCCCTCGCAGGCGGGCGACGTGCTGCGGCACAGCGTCGTCCAGATCAAATGGAGGGTATTTACCACCCCACGCGTTGTATGCCCAGTCCACCACCGCGCGTTCACGCTGTGCGGCAGCACCTCGAACCAGAAAAATGGGTCCGTGATCACGGCACCAGGGTTCGTAGGCTGGAAAATGATGAAAAAAGACTCGAGCCAGAGGAACCCGGGCGAGAGCAAGGCACTGGCGAATCTCCTCTTCCATCGCAGAATCCCAAACATTGATGCGAACCTCCTCGTGTTCGATCAACACTCGGATGAACTCGGCGTAAACTCGCGGCACTGGTTCATAAGCGCCGGGGAAGCTGATCCCTTCCCGTCTTGGCCAAGTCAACCAAGTGGCTTCATGCGGCTCCCACTCGGCGGGCATGCGGAAGCCGGCGCGGCGCGGTGTCTCCATGTCATTCGTCATCCCTGATCGGATGCGTCGAAACCCGGTTGAAATCAAGGAGAAAGCCAAATAAATCGCCAACATCCCACGCGGACCCAGGAGAAACTACCCTATACCTCCGTATAATTGCTTAAACCGTACAACGGCAGTTGAACCTGATGAAGATTTCCAAAGGCTTGGATGAGAAAAGCATGACGAAGAACGAGGTAACTCCTTTAGGGATCGGTTAGGTGGTTCGGAATGACTTTATTGCCAGGCTTGCGAAGATTCGCCAAGGGCAACTGCCGGTTCAAAGTTCAAAGCGTGATCTGAACGCTCCATTCCAATTCCTCCATTTTCGTCATCGTCATACGACTCGCAATCGTCAGCTTCGGGAGTCAGCCTTGAAAGAGAGAGCCAGAAAAGGAGTCAGGGCGGGGAATTGGGGAACTCTTTTTCCGTAGATACGACAGTTTCTCTCACGGCACCGCTTTTCCAGCCAACTTCGGCTTGAGGGAGCGTCGTCGTTGGGGAGGTTTTCGGTTGCAGCGGGAGTCCTTTTGAATGAGATTGCCCGCATGAACAATCTCAAACGTCTGATATTCCTCTGTGCCCTGGCCGGGCTTGCGTCGCAACTTTCCGCTGCGAAACTCGGTGATCCGGCGGGGGCTTTGCAAATCAAAGATTGGGCGAAAGGCAAGCCCGTTGACGTCCGGGATGGGAAGTCGATCTACGTCGTGGAGTTTTGGGCCACTTGGTGTGGACCTTGTAAAGTGAGCATTCCGCACCTGAGCGATCTCCAGAAGAAATTCAAGGACAAAGGGGTTGTGGTCGTAGGCGTGACGGACGAGGAGGTTTCAAAAGTCAAACCGTTCGTGGAAAAGATGGGTGACAAGATGGAATATGTGGTGGCTTGCGACAAGGAGCAAAAGACAAGCGCCGCTTATATGGAGGCTTACGGCCAAGGGGGCATACCGACGGCTTTCGTGGTGGGCAAGGATGGCAAGGTGCTCTGGTTCGGTCATCCCATGGATGGGTTGGACAAGGTCATTCAAGAGGTTGTGAGCGGTCAATACGATCTGGCCAAGGCGATCAAAAAAGATGAAGGCCGTGCGCTGATGGACGATTTCGCGAAGCTCTCAGCCCAAGGGGATCCCGAGGCGAAGGTGGTCGGCAAAAAATTGGTTGAATCCGCTGGTGAAGATGTGGATCGACTCTGCGAAGTAGCCTTTATGATGGTCGCCAATCCCGAGGCCAAGAACCGTGATTTCGCGCTGGCGGAGTCGGCTCTGGACAGGGCTGAAAAAGTGAGTGGAAAGAGCGATCACCGTGTCCTGGGCATCCGGTCTGTGGCCCGCTTTGAGAGCGGCAAGCACGAAGAAGGAATAGCCATGGCGAAGGCGGCCTTGGACGCGAGCAAAGAAGAGGAGGATAAGGCCCGCTACAAGAGTTTCATCCAGGTCATGAAAACCAAGATGGAGGGGGAGAAGAAGTCCGACAAAGAAAAGAAGTAACCCTGCCGGTCGATCGACCGACTGACTATGGATAAGGAGCAAGTTGGGGAGATTCTTTCGGCGATTGCAGTGTTGTTGGAGTTAAAGGGAGAAAATCCCTTTAAAAGCCGGGCGTACGTGAACGCCGCGCGCTCGATCGAGATGCTGGCGACGCCCTTGGAACAGATGGTTTCAGAGAACCGTCTCGGAGAGATCAAAGGTCTCGGCGAAGCGTTGCAGCAAAAGATCGGCGAATTGGTGAGAACGGGCCGGCTGCTCTATTATGAGGATTTGAAGGCCTCCGTGGCCCCGGGTTTGCTCGAGATGCTGAAGATCCCCGGCCTGGGGCCCAAAAAGGTGAAGGCCCTTCACGATCATCTGGGCTTAGAAACCGTGGAGGCCTTGGAGAAGGCTTGCCTCGAGGGGAGAGTGGCAGGTGTCACGGGGTTTGGAGAGAAGACCCAAACCAGGATCCTTGAGGGTATCGAGTTTCGAAAAACCCACGCTTCACGCCATCTTTGCAGCGATGCCATGGAAGCCGCCGAACGGATCCTCGAGGCGCTTCGCGGGCATGATGAAGTCATCCGCTGCGCATTGGCTGGCAGCCTGCGGCGCCACAAGGAAGTGATCGGTGACATCGACTTCGTGGTCTCCACCAGAACCCCATCGAGCGTCCTCGATTTCTTTGCGACGCTTCCGGGAGTGGAAAAGGTTCTGGCCAAAGGGGAGACCAAGACCAGTGTCCTTTTGACGGACGGTTTGCAGGCGGATTTGAGGGTAGTCGCCGACGCCGAGTTTGCTTTTGCCCTGGCTTATTTCACCGGAAGCAAGGAGCACAATATCGTGATGCGCCAGCGCGCGATGGAACGTGGGCTTCGACTGAACGAGTACGGACTGTTCCGTTCCACTGAAGAAACACGGGATGCGACGCTCTGCGTGGGATGCCTGACCGAGGAGGAGATTTTTCAACAGCTAGGGCTTCATTACGTGCCCCCCGAATTGCGGGAGGACAGGGGCGAGTTCGACACCGCGGAGAAGGGTGCGGTGCCGCGCCTGATCGAATGGACCGACCTCCGCGGCTCCCTGCACAACCATTCGGTCTGGAGCGATGGAAGGGGGTCACTCGAGGAGATTGCCCATCAGATGATGGGGATAGGCTGCGCCTACTGGGCCATCACGGATCATTCGAAGTCCTCCTTTCAAGCCAACGGGCTGGATGCGGCGCGGTTGCGTGCACAGATCACCGAGGTCCGGCAAGTGAACGACGAATTGGCGACCCAAGGATGTGAATTCCGATTGTTGACAGGCTCTGAGGTGGACATCTTGAGTGAAGGACGCCTGGATTTCGATGACACGTTGCTCGAAGAACTGGATGTGGTCGTCGCCAGCATTCATCAAGGATTTTCGCAAACCGAGGCGGAGCTG
>CANLCA010000376.1 GCA_947487925.1 Verrucomicrobiales bacterium
GCCGGATCCCCTCCTACCTCCTGAAACCAAAGGGGGCCGGTTTCGAGATGGATCGATCCACCGAGTTTTTGGGAGACATTCTGCCGACGGACGTCGATATCGGGCCGGACGGCGCCCTTTATTTCAGCGACTGGCATCAGGGCTGGCCGAAGTCCAGCAAAGGTCGCCTTTACAGGGTCACCCATTCGGTGGCGCAGAAGGATCCGGTTGTGCTCGAGACCCGCAGGCTGTTGGGAGAAGGCATGGACCGCCGTGCTCCCGCCGAGTTGATGCTATTGTTGGGTCATCGGGACATGCGGGTGCGCCGCGAAGCTCAGTTTTCCCTCGCGGAAAAAGGGTCGGAGGGCCTGAAATCGTTGCTTGCGGCTGCAAAACTCGAAGGCAGCCTGCTTCCGCGTCTTCATGGAATCTGGGGCATCGGACAGGTCGGACGCCGCGACGGAGCGGCTATGAACCCCCTGATCCCTCTCCTCAAGGACCCGGACGCGGAGGTGCGCGCACAAGTTGCCAAAGTGCTCGGGGAGGCAAAATCAAAAGAGGCGATGAGGCCCCTCCTAAAACTGTTGGAGGATCGAAACACACGCGTCCGCTTTTTCACAGCCATGGCTCTCGGGCACATCGGCGATCGGAATGCCACCCAACCTCTCCTTCGCATGATCCGTGAAAACGCCGACCAGGACGTGTTCTTGCGGCATGCCGGTGTCGCGGCACTCACGTGGTTGAACGATGTGCCCGCACTGCTAGCAGCTTCCAAAGACCCTTCCTCCTCGGTGCGCCTGGCGTCCTTGCTCGCAATGCGCAGGCTCCAACGCCCCGAAATCGCCGCCTTTCTGAAGGACCCTGAACCGTCGATCGTAGTCGAAGCCGCCCGCGCGATCAACGATGCGCCGGTAAACGAAGCCCTGCCAGCACTGGCGGCATTGTCCGAGAACCGGGTGGATTCCCTTTCCCTGGGCTATCGCGTCGTGAATGCGAACTATCGCCTCGGTTCAGCGGAGGCTGCATCCCGGCTGGCAACCTATGCCACACGCGCTGATGTGCCTACCGAAACCCGGGTCGAAGCCTTGCGAGAGCTTGGCTCGTGGCAAAAGCCCCTCGCCCGCGATCGTGTGGTGGGTGTTTACAGGCCCTTGCCCCAACGCGAAGCCGCTCCCGCGGCCCAAGCGCTTTCGAAGGTCCTTCCCCGGCTGCTCAAACAAAATTCCGAACCCGTCCTGGTCGCTGCAGCTCAGGCCATCGCGGAATTGAAAATCGAATCGGCCTCAAGCCTGCTGGCGAACCTTCTCACGACGCGAACCGCGCCTCCTAAGGCCCGCATGGAAGCCTTGCATTCCCTGGCGACGCTCATGCCTTCCAATTTTTCTGAACTTCTATCCAAGGCGTTCGAGGATGACGAAGAAGTCGTCCGGCGCGAAGCCACGCGACTTCAGGCGCGAACCAAAACTGGCAACGCGTTCGCGAACCTGAAGTCGGTCTTGGCAAAAGGCTCCGTGGCGGAAAAGCAGGATGCGTTGCTCGCCATGAGCGATTTGCCGGAACCGGGTGTCGATGAGGTTTTGATGACCTATCTCGACACGCTGGTGGCGGGAACCTTGCCCGATGGGCTGAGGTGGGATGTCCTGGAAACGGCATCAAGACGAGCCTCCCCCTCCATCAAGGCCAAACTCACGTCATACAAAGAATCCTTGCCTAAAGACTATGCCGAGGCGGGGTTGCGCGACTTGTTGCAAGGGGGAGACGTCGACGCGGGCAAGCGAATCTTTTTGGAGCGTCAGGACGTGGCGTGCGTGCGCTGCCATCAGGTAAACGGAGAAGGGGGAGAAGCAGGGCCTGTTCTGACGGGTATTGGCACTCGTCAGAAGCGGGATGGCATCCTGGAGTCCATCCTTTTCCCCAATAGGCAGATCGCCCCCGGCTACGAGAACGTGATGATCACCCTTCATGACGGTCGCGATTACGCCGGGGTGGTCAAAAGCGAGACGGTGAACGAAGTGATCGTCAATTCCCCCGAGGACGGGTTGTTGACGCTCAAGAAGTCCGAGATCAAAGCCCGTCAAAAAGGACTGTCTGGAATGCCCGAGGAGATGGGGAAGGTGTTGAGCCCGAGAGACGTCCGAAATCTTGTGGAGTATTTGTCGACGTTGAAGTGAAAGCGATATCAAGCAGCTCTGTCGCCAGGTACAATCGTCAGGGCGTAGCAAGCCGTGCGATGAGACGCCCTTAAGCAGAGTCTTCTAGGCCGCCAACTGCCACGGCATTTTTCAACAGCCCCCTCAAAAATGATGTTTCCACCGAACATGTCGCCAGTAATCTTTCAACCTTAAAACGGAAGTTGAACCACTGATTTTCACTAAGTGACACTCATGGTGAAGAAGTTACGCTGACTGAGCACCTCACCCATACAGTGAACCGGTGTCCCGATCGTTATTTTTCACATCTTGTTGTATTAGTGATGATTAGCGAAGATTAGTGGTTTCTCAGCTGCTTTTTCCAGGTTGAATCTCTAATTCCCTCCTGATAGTCATCAGAATTCACCCATTCTCGAGTATTCTGGCTTCAACCTAAGGAAATCGAACTGACCATTATGGATAACAGTATTCCCCTGAACTGCTGAGTTCTGGGGGTTTTCAAAGGCGGTAATCAAAGAGGCTTGACGAGGCATGAGGTAGCGCTTTTATGCATCCTTTGATAAATATGGAAAGACTTTAGCACCAGTATGTTACAAATATTATGACGGAACAACTGCCGTTTTAACACTACTGAAAAGGCGTTATCAAGAGACTTCTTGGCTGAAAGGGATTTTGTGCTGCGCCATGAGAAACCAGTGCGTTTCCAGATCACCAAATCCAGTCAGGGAAAGTGAATCTGTTTCGTGTTTTCTTCATGAGTCCTTCCCCATTTCAAAAGGCCCTCGTTCTCGCACAGCTGAAAGTTCCCCTTGGCCCTAATCCTTGGAGACCTCCTCCAAAGGGATTTTAGGACCCCGTTTCATGGTCACCAAAAGCAGGCTGATGTCCGCGGGAGATATCCCAGAGATTCGAGAAGCCTGGCCCAAGGTGGCAGGCCTAATCTTTGTGAGCTTTTGCCTCGCCTCATTCCTCAGACTGGGAACATCCGCATAATCAATCCACTCCGGAATCCGCTTTTCTTCCATGGACTTGAACCTTTCGACTTCGACCTCCTGCCGATTGATGTAGCCGGCATATTTAATGGCGATCTCGACCTGAGAAGTCACCTCGGGCAACAAGCCAGGATCTTTGCCAGGCAAACTTGAATAACAAACCTCTGGACGACGCAGCAGTTGAGCAAGCGCATGATTCCCATCGAAGGTAGTTTCGAGGCGTTGCACTTCGGCCAGAATGGCCTCTTTCTTTAATTGGAAAATTCTGTGGTTCCGGGATGGCAACAAACCAATCTCATACCCTGTATCCGACAACCGCATGTCTGCATTGTCCTGCCGAAGAAGAAGCCGATATTCCGCCCTCGAGGTAAACATCCGGTAGGGTTCAGTGGCCCCTTTGGTAATCAAATCATCAATCAACACCCCTATGTAAGCTTGGTCTCGTCGGAGCACCACTTCCGCTTTCCCTTGGATTCTTCGTGCCGCATTGATCCCGGCAACCAATCCCTGAGCTGCCGCTTCCTCGTAGCCCGAGGTCCCATTGATCTGCCCGGCAAGATATAGATTCCGACAGCACCGCGTCTCCAAGGAGGCGGAAAGTTGTGTCGGAAAGGCAAAATCGTACTCCACAGCATACGCTGGGCGCATGATTTCCGCCTTCTCGCAGCCAACAACCGTCCGGACCAGCTCCACTTGAACCTCATACGGTAAGCAAGTCGAAAACCCATTGAGATAAATTTCGTCCGTCGCGATCCCCTCTGGTTCCAGGAAAATTTGATGACGTTCCTTGTCCGCGAACTTCACAATCTTATCCTCAATCGAAGGGCAATACCTGGGGCCCACCCCCTCGATCACACCGGAATACATCGGTGATTTGTGCAAGTTTGCTCGAATCATCGCCGCCGTCGCATCCGTCGTATAGGTCACATGGCAAGGAAGCTGCCCGTTGATTCGGTCGAGAATGGAACCTGGGGGATATTTCCCTCCCGAGTGTCCGGTGTCGCGTGGGTTGATTTTCGAATGTTCCACGTGGAACAAATCTTCCTTCCAATAGCTGAAGTAAGGGACTGGCTCATCCCCA
>CANLCA010000377.1 GCA_947487925.1 Verrucomicrobiales bacterium
TAGGGAGCCAGTCCGATAGTCACGCGATATACCCTGCCCGCAGTTGCCGTCAATGCTTCTTCGAACCTCATGCGCCCGCCAGTTCCGGTTCGAATGGATGACTCTGACCAGCGCCCTCCTGCGAGGGGAAAATCGAGATGCTCAACACGATACACTCGGGAGGGTTGCGTGGGAAATTCTAATGAAAACACTCGGTCAATCGATACATTGTAAGCTGTGGAGAAGAACGATTGTGGATCGCGAGGATTGGTCCCCGCCACATACTCTGAACGGTTGAGCCATCCATCGCCATCCGTGTCTGTAGAGCCATCCCCACCATCGTTTGGATTCAGTCCATTGGACACTTCCCATTCGTCCGGAATGGAGTCGCCATCCGTGTCCACTTTCGGAATGGGAACCATGAGCGCCTCAAACGCCCCGATGGTAGGCGCGCTCGCATAGCAGCGGTCGAGGAAATCCGACTTCACGCCAGGAAGGGGTTTCCCTTTGCCAGCCGCCGGACTCTGGACAGGCACGGAGTAGTCCTCGGCTGAGGGATTCTTGAGCTGCGGATTCAATCCATATAAGCCGCCTGTTTCCTGAGAGGGAAGAGTGGGGCGCGATTGATTTGGCGCATTCGAGGCGTACCACAAATTATGGCTGAATTCAAAAGAAGCCGAGTCGGTGTTGCCACCGACATTCGCGTGGGTGCTGACTTGTGTTCGGTTGTAATAAATCAGGTTGTTGATGAATTGGTTTTCCCCGCAAGGCATGAAGAGGTAGCCGCCGCCGGAAACGGTCTCCTGCAGAATGCGCAGAATCCATTTTGCGGGATTCACAACGGTGTTGTTGGCGACAACCGAATTCACCGCGCCAACAAACGCAAAAGGCGCTTCGGACCCTTTGAACAGGTTGGCGACAACCCTGATATTGCTGGCCTCGAAATTTGGAGTGATCGTCGACAGTGGAGGTCGGAAGAATTGAAAACCCGTGGAACCCCCGATGTTGATTGCTCGCCCCCCGCCATTGAAGAATTTGTTACCCCGGATCTCAATGTCCTCACTACCACCCTTGCACTGGATGGAATTGCTGCCCATATCCGTGAAGGAACAGCCGGAAATCACTCCTCGGTGGCAGCCGACCTGATCGATCCCGCTACCCCCGGAGCTGATTCTTAAGAAATGGCAATCGAGCACGTGAAAATCGTGAACTCCGGACAACTTCAACCCATCTTGGTTCCCACCCAGGCCAATGTCCTGAAAACCCAAGTTGCGAAACACCAGGTGCCGAGTGGCGTTGCTGTCTTGGTAGTCCCCGCCATCATCGCAGTTGATGCCATTCCCCGTGGCTCCTTTGATGTCCATATTCTCGAGGACCATCCAATTCACTCTCGATAACTGAATAGCGGCCACTCCCCCTTGGATTAGCGGACGCGGCTGTCCCGGTTCTCCGCCCAACCAGATTGGATCGTTGTTCGTGCCGATGACCCGAACAATGCTGGTCCCTCCCGAATAGGTACCAGGCAGAAGCCGGATCGCATCGCCTGGACGAACACCTTGCATCGCGCGAGCGATGGTTTGGTAGGGAGCGGTGCGAGCGCCTGTGCCGGTGACGTTGTTTCCGCTTGGCGCGACGAAGATCTCTCGCAAAGGTTTCTTTCCATCGGCAAACGTCTGAATGGGGCTACAGGAATCGGCGGCCCGCAAAGCCTCACAGGCACCTTGGAAGAGGACAACCACCAGCGCCGCCGCAACCGCCGATTTGCCATTTAAATGTAGCGTGGTCTTGCAACCGAAGGTCTGGAAAAGCGCCCACGCGTGGGCGCCTAGCATCCACCCCGCTTTGTAAGATAGTTCGAGTGCAAGACGCCATGCTTTCATAGGCGGAAAAATGTGGACCGCCGATCTCGACACGCACCAGCGACGGTTCACTTCTCGGAGGGCGAGCGTCATTAGCGGGTGATTGGGACAGCCATGTCCTGGCTTCTTTGCTTGAGGAATTGAGGGCTTGCCACGATACCCTCCAACAACGCGCTAAAGCGATAATCGTTGGAGGCCAACTTGGCGCGCAAGGTTCGAATGGTAGAATCGTCCGACACCAATAGGCTTCGTCCCAACGCGTAAGCGAGGAGTTTTCGACAGAGGTTCTCCAGAAAATCGTCCTGCCGACGCTCGCGCACGTAGTCGCGCAACCCTTCCAGCCCTGTTCCTTCGCTGCCATCAGGAAAACCAGCCTGAGCATCCACAGGTCGCCCCCCCAAGTCGACGACCCGTCGCTCTCCGATGGGACCGTAGCCCTCGAAAACGAGCCCGAATGAGTCAAAGCGCGCGTGGCAGCCGGCACAACTCTTGTCCTCACGATGCCGCACCAGCGTCTCGCGCAGCGTCAGATTTCCAAGCTTCGCTTCATCCACTGGGAGTTCCGCAACGTTCGGTGGAGGTGGAGGAATC
This sequence comes from Verrucomicrobiales bacterium, assembly GCA_947487925.1. Taxonomy (GTDB): domain Bacteria; phylum Verrucomicrobiota; class Verrucomicrobiia; order Limisphaerales; family F1-80-MAGS106; genus F1-80-MAGS106. Next base: position 2,430 of record CANLCA010000377.1, read on the forward strand.
GTCTCCCCAAGCAAACGGCGCACCACCCAGTAGCCGCGTTTCACAGGGCTGGTGCGCAGCCCCGGCGAGTTCCGGGTCAGGAAAACGGACATGGGCAGGATCCCCCCTCGGCCATAAAGATGAGCCTTTTCGACACGCTCCCATTGTTGTGAGTCCCCATTAGAATCCGGCATTCCATAGTGTTTCGCCAGGACTGGATTGACGAACGTATGGTCCGCATAGAGGAAATCGAGCACAGACCGATCTTCCCTCAGAACGTCGAGGAAAAAACGGATTGGCTCCTCAAACATCGCCTGACGTAATTCGTTGTTGAAAGTTTGGAAGCGCCCACGGTCAACGCTGTTGTGTTCCTCGAAACGGCGGAAATCCAGCCAGTTCCCGCCGAACTCCGTCGCCAGAGCCCGAACACGCTCGTCTTTGAGCATCCGCCTCACCTGGGCACGCAAGATCTGCGGACGTTGCAGGTCCCCTGCCCCAGCGCGGGCGAGCAGAGCGTCGTCCGGCATGGAGGACCAGAGAAAATAGCTCAGACGGCTGGCCAGCGCGTGGCCGGAAAGTGGACGCACACCCGAGTCCTGGGCCGGCTGGACGCGGTAACAGAAGTGGGGTGACACCAGGATGCTGACCACCATGTCATGGACCGCCACTTCGTGACTCAAGCCCTCTTGACCACGGAGATCACGATAGAAACCAAGGAGATCCTCGCGCTCGGTCTGCGACAATGGACGCCGGTAAGCGCGCTCGGCAAATGACAACAACGCGGCAAGATGGCTGGGCTCCGCCGCGAGCCGCGCTGATTCCACCAAGCGGATCTCAGCTGAGATGTTCCTGAAATAATCCTCGATAGCCGCCACTGCGGTGGCTTCGGCCTCATGACGGCGTGCTTTGATCAGGTAGGCCTCCGCCAAACGCCTGATTTTTGCCTCCGAGGTCACGTCCTGATCTTCCGAGCGCGCAAAGTCAAATTCCGGGCCTTGCATGAACCGAGGGGGTTCGGCGCGCTCGAAGAAGATGAAGTCCTTGTATTGTCGCATCGGCGCAGAAGTGACGAAATTCAACTCCCGCCATAACTCATCGATTTCCCGTTGTCCCTTCGGATCAAGAATCAATTCATACAAGGGCGCGTCGTCCCGGAAATAGCCCACCATGAGATGGAAGCCCGCGCTCAAAAGCCGCCCCTGGCTCTCCTTGTCCTCTTTGAGAAAGATCAAACCACGTTCGGAAAGGTAAAACGTCTCTGGAAACAACTCACAAAACCGTCCAAGTCCGGCCTCGAAACGAACCCGTCCCGGACCGTCTTGAGGGGACAAAAGAGCCTGGCCTATCTCGGGATCCGTCGACCGCGCCTTCACCTCTTTCGCTTCCCCGTGAAGTGGTAACGAGCGTGGCTGATACTGCATTCGATGTGTGGCATACTGGCGATCCTTCCAGAGCACTAGCGTTTGGGAACCCGGCGCGATGCCTCGAACGCTCAGGTTCTCGACCTCAAACTGGAGGGCCTGGCGCATCCGAACCACGAGATCACTCATGTTTTCACAACCTGTTTCAACGCGAGTGCGGTCCTTCGGGTCCGCGGCCTGGAGTTCGCGCCATTTTCTCTGAAGCATGGCCAACGGCCCGGAATCCTCAGGGCTGAGCTCAAGCACGGACCAGATCGTCGCCAAATACTTTGCGCTCAACCGATCCTTGGCCGCGATTTCTGAAAGAGTCGTCTTAGCCTCGCCGAGCGCGGACCGGTTCTTGAACCGCCAGGCAGCTTTGAAA
>CANLCA010000378.1 GCA_947487925.1 Verrucomicrobiales bacterium
GGGTGTTCCTCCATGCAATTGGACGATCCGGAACGGGGTTTCACGTTTAAAAACCACGGCCCTCTTGACATGCGGATGAACCCTGGCAGGGGCTCTTCGGCGGCGCGGTGGCTAGCGACTGTCAGGGAGGACAAACTCACGCGGGCGTTGCGTGAATTCGGGGATGTCCCGGGAGCCGAGGAGGTGGCCCGAACCCTTTGCGAGGCCCGAGGGAAGAAGCCTCCCGAAACCACGACCGACCTCAAACAGTTGGTTTGCCGCGCTCTTCCATTTTCCGATGGGAGAATCCGAAACTCACGGGACCCCGCCGTGGAACCGGTGATTCGCAGAGTGTTTCAAGCCGTTCGCATAGCGGTCAATGACGAGTTTTCAGCCCTCGAAACTTTCTTACGAGTGGTGCCTCGCTGTTTGAAACCAGGGGGCCGTCTGGCCGTTCTGACGTTCCATTCGGGCGAGGATCGTCGCGTGAAAGCCGCCTTCAAACAGGGCCGAAGCCACGGGGTTTACGCCGCTATTTCGGAGGAGATTCTGCGTCCGTCCGCAGAAGAAATCCGGGGCAACCCGCGCGCTTCCAGCGCCAAATTGCGCTGGGCCATCCGAGCTTCTGGGGCGGTGCCGATCACGGAGAGCGATGAGTCGATCTCCGAACTCTCCATGCCCGATGAGCCCGCTTGACCGCACGGCGGCGCTTGGGTGATGCTTTCCCATTCGAAATGCTTATGGCTGTCTGCTCTACTGTTTTGGATTCCCTGCGCGCAATCGTCGGACCCGAACGCCTCCTGACGGCGAAGGAGGACCTGATCCCTTATGCCTTCGACGGCACCGCGGCGCTTCGAAAAATGCCCGGTTGCGTGGTTTTTGCGAGGTCGACATACGAGATTTCGGACATCTTGAAACTCGCCAACGAGCGCCGCATACCGGTGGTCACACGGGGCTCTGGGACCGGGCTCAGCGGAGGCAGCCTTCCGGTGGCTGATTGCATAGTGCTTTGCACCGTCCAATTGAACCGCATCCTGGAAGTCGATTCCGCCAACCTGACCTTATTGACCGAACCAGGGGCCACGACCCTGCAAATCGCCGATGCCGCGACTGCGGCAAATCTCTTTTATCCACCGGACCCGGGATCCATGAAAATCTCGACCATCGGTGGTAATGTGGCCGAGAATTCCGGGGGGCTGCGGGGGTTGAAATACGGAGTGACTCGGAACTACGTGATGGGGTTGGAGGTCGTTTTGCCCAACGGCGAGATTCTTTGGACTGGAAACAAATGTGTCAAAGACGTGGCGGGGTATTCCCTGAGGGATCTGTTCATCGGCTCCGAAGGCACTCTTGGGGTGATCACCAAAGTGCTGTTGCGCTTGATACCCAGACCGCGCGCGAAGAAAACGATGGTCGCCACATTTGACCGCATGGATCAGGCTGCGGAAACCGTTTCAGCCATCATTGCCGCCCAGATCATCCCGTGCACCCTGGAGTTTCTGGACCGGATGACCATCCGATGTGTCGAGGATTACGCCAAGATCGGACTGCCTCTGAACTGCGACGCGCTGCTTTTAATGGAGACCGACGGTCATCCTGTCGTGGTTGCGGAGGAAGCCGAAAAGATGGAGCAAATCGCCAAGGCCAACGGGTGCTTGGAGTTGAGGGTGGCAAAGGATGACGCTGAAGCCAACAAACTGGCCAACGCGCGCAGGTCCGCTTTTTCGGCGCTCGCCCGGGTCTCCCCCACAACGATCCTGGAGGACGCGACGGTGCCACGGAGCGAACTCGGTCGGATGATCCGTTTCGTGGAACAAATCGCCAAAAAATACGAGCTGCGCATCGGCACATTTGGGCACATGGGAGATGGCAACCTTCACCCGACATTCCTGACCGACGAACGCAACCGCGACGAGATGCACCGTGTTGAGGAAGCCTTCAAGGAGATATTCGAGGAGGCCATCCGACTGGGGGGAACCATCACCGGCGAACACGGCATCGGCATCGCGAAGAAATCATTTCTGCCCCACTTCGCTGGAGATGCCCAAATGCGGGTCATGCGCGAATTGCGCAAGGTTCTGGATCCGCAAGGGATACTCAATCCAGGGAAAATGTTCGATCCTTGATGGGTCGGCGGAATGCCCAACATCTACTACAGCCCCGGCGATGAGCGAGCTTCGCGGGTGCGGGATCTTTTTTGTCGCATCGCGAAGCGATACGACTTGATCAACGACATCCAGAGCCTCGGGATGCACAGGGTCTGGAAACGGCGGTTGATCGAACTCGCTCAAATCACAGCCGGAACCCGCGTTTTGGACGTGTGTTCAGGCACGGGTGATCTGGCGTTGGCGATGTGGGACAAGGGAGCGGACGTGACGGGAATCGATTTCTGCGCCCCCATGCTGGAGGTGGCTTCGGAACGCTCGTCCGGTGCCGCTGCCGGCCGGCATCCGATTGGATTTGCGCAAGCGGATGCGCTGAATCTGCCGTTCGCGGACAACACGTTCGACGTGGTGACGGTGGGTTATGGGTTGCGGAACCTCGCAAGCCTGGATCGCGGACTTGCCGAGCTTCTGCGAGTGTTGCGCGCTGGAGGGCGCCTGTGTGTGTTGGATTTTGGAAAACCCGAAATGGCCTTGTGGCGGGTTTGCTACGAGGCCTATCTCGCGTGCATGGTGCCGATTTTCGGCTGGGCTTTCGCCGGTGATCCTGCGGCGTATGCCTATATTCTGGAGTCCCTGAAACACTACCCCGCCCAGCGTGGCATCGACGAAAAGCTCCGCCTTCTGGGCTGTCGACACACCCGCATTGTGAATTTCCTCGGGGGCGCCATGAGTTTGAACATAGCGGAAAGCCCTGAAGAATCTTCTGAATCGAGGGCTGAAACCCACCGTAAGCCGAGTTTTCTGACGGTTTCTGACGGCGATTCCAAGGGTTAACCAACCAGTGTTTGCTCCAAAATCAGATCGATGGGTAGCGGTCGGACTTCTGTTCGCGATTCTGCTTTGGGGGGCGAACAACGTGGTGACCAAGCTTCTGCTGAAGGAATGGCCGCCCCTTTGGATTGGGAGCACCCGATTTGCCTGCGCTGGCTTGGTGCTGTTATCGCTGCTGCGCTGGTCCTCGGGATTGGGGAATCGCACCGTGATAACGCCCGAGCTCAACAGGATTCTCTGGATCCGCGGGGCATTGAGTCTAGCGCTTTACATCACCGTGTTTAATAGCGCCCTCCGGCTCACTTCTCCGGCGCATCTTGCTTTGTACCTCGGGGCGTCCCCTCTGTGGTCGTTGGTGTTTGAAAAAGGCCCTCGGGGGGACAGCGGTTTTAGGAGGCGGTATCTCGCTGCCACGCTCGCTTTCGCTGGAGTTTTCGTGCTCTTCTGGCCCGTGCTGAGCACGGGGCGATCCGAGCTCCTGGGGGAATTGCTCGCTTTGTTCGCGGGGATATTATGGACCCATTACAGTCACCAGTGCCGATTTCTTGCCACGCGCTTGTCGGGCGTCGAGATCACCGCGCACACGATGTGGAGAGCCGCGGTCGTGTTGGCGCCCATGGCGTTGGTCGAGACGGGATTGGCTCTGCCACGAATGGATCTCACGCTGGTTGGCATCCAGGCTTACGCCGTATTTGGAGGCGGTGTCATGGCCTTCACGTTGTGGAACAACGCGCTCCAAGTGTGGCCGGCAAGCCGAGTTTTTCTCTTCGGCAACTTGATCCCTCCCGTCACCATGTTGTGGGCTTGGTTTCTGCTCGGTGAACCGCTCACTGCCACGTTTGGCGTGGCCACGATCCTCATCCTCTCTGGCGCGCTGCTCGGTCAGTTGAAGCCCTCACCCAAACCACCTGAAGGGAAATAAACCTCTCAACCGAACAGAAGCTGAAGGGGATATAAACCCTCCTGTTTCACGCACGCTTGATCCTTAAAACGGCACTTGCCCGTTGTGAATCTTCACCAGGTTCACCTGTCGTTTTAAGAACTATTTCGCAGAGGGACGCAAAACGAGATCCACCGTCTCCCCTGGCAAAAGCTTTAGCTCTGGAGGAAGACTGACTGAAAACGGGAGGCCCATGTCCTGAGGAACACCGGGGCGCTGAATCGCTAAGGCGCTGGCTACGGGTTCAAACTGGACTCCTACGTTCAGAATCTTTCCTTTCGATGAACTGCGGCGCATGGATCGGGTTCGGATTTCAACGTCCA
>CANLCA010000379.1 GCA_947487925.1 Verrucomicrobiales bacterium
GAGCGGGGAGGAGCATCCCAGCCAGGATCGCGATGATCGCGATGACCACCAGTAATTCAATCAGTGTAAAGGCCGCCAGCCGGGCGGCTGCACCGGAGCGCCTTGGCGCAGGCACTGCAGCGGCTAGGGGAAATCGGGAGCGTCCTAGAGAAGTCATAATAGGAGTCGATGGTTCGAAGCCAATCTAAGCTAGGGCGTTTTGAAATCAACCCGAAATCCTGGCTACCATTTCTGCCTCGGCAGGATGCAATACCGCCAGCTTCAATACGGCGCGTCTGCCCTGTTTACTCGTAAGTTAACCAGACGTTCCCGTCATGGATGTCAACTGCCGTGATGCGAAAAACCCTTGAGCCCTTGAGCCGATAAAACCCCTGGGGGTCCTTCGCCGGAAATGCCAAGGAGCGAGAAGACGCATCCACGAAGACCTCTTGAAGGTCCTCGAAGGGGCCAAAAGGCGTGGCAGACGTCTGGAGTTCGGGCGGTGGCGCCGTGTGGGTCGCCCCAATGACACCCCGAATCCAATCGAGCCGGGCTGAGACCCGGATGCAATAAAACCGGCCTGGCTGATCGAAGGGTGAGTCGACCGTCAACTGCCAGGAAGGGTTTCCTCCCTTGTAAAGCCCTCCCTCATCATACAGAGCTGCTGAAATCCCTGGACCATTGGGACCCAGACTATACTGCCCATCCGCATTGTTACTGAGGCCAGCCAACTTCCAAACAAACCCGTCCTGGATGAACAATCCACCCCCCGAATCGCCCGGCGAGAGGTGCGCCTCGTTGGGTCCCCCGGAAGCGTCAAACCGCATCATCAACATCTCCACGCCGCCGTTGATGTTCCTGAGCACACTGCTCACCCGGTTCTCGCCCCAGCGCAGCACGGCGTCCGACTTGCCCCACAACCACCCCTTGCGGATCAAAGAGGCCCCTGCGGAGACGAAAACCTCGCTCCCCCGCTGGGTCCCGCGCCCTATCACAACCACATGTTTGCCAAGCTCATCACTCTGGGAATAAAGGGGCGCACCGAGGGGTAACGAACCGACAACCAGGACGACACGGAGGTCCGATTCGGGATCGTCAAAAAACTTCGCCGCAAGATATTGCCGCCCCTGAAAGACAAACGGATCCAGGATGTTTCCTCCAACATGCTTCACCGTGATAAAATACTTGGGCGCGATCGCGATTCCCGAAGTTTTCCCCCATTTTCCAACCCACTGCCACCCGCTATTCGCCAAATTGCCGGTGGGTTCGGTCGTGTTGGCTTGAGGATCGCCCGTGCCAAACAACATGACCGCCAACGCCTTTGACGATCCTAACAGGAAGAAACAGGCGGAACTGACCCAGCCCCAGCAGAATCTCTTCATATAGTAATCAAGTGCCCATGGCCAAACATCCCCCTCGAATGGCCGAACCCAATGACTTTCCTCAGACGAGGAGCAGCTGTCTGATTGGCGTCGAACAAACCGCTTTGAGGAGCAGCTCCTCTTGTAGCTCAAACAGTCCTTCAGTCAATTCACAAAAAAGATTGCTTCACGGTCTGCGCAGGCTCGGCTCCGTATCGGGTAATGGACTCGCGACTGCGAAAAAACATTGCGTGGCTCCGGTTGGCAGCCAACATGGCCCTGTTCGGAACTGCGTGCGCTCTGCGGGACAGGAGCCTACGAGCGCCTGAGGCCAGGCTTCAAAAACGACGCACGGGACGTGCTCGAATGGAGAATATTGAAGTTTGAGGAAATTATTGGAGATGAAAGAATCAACATGGGCGGTTCTCGTAAGGTCAAAGGAATCCCGCCTGTGGCTTTTCTGCTCGATTCTAGCGTGGCTCGGAATGGGTCATGACCTTTTGGCGGCACCTGGGGTATGGTCCCCCTTGAGACGCGCCGCAGCATCTTCCTTGCGACTGCCGCTCGATCCTGAGGTGGGTGTGTCTAGCGCCAAGGTGTCCAGCTTGAACACCCTTCGCAGGCTCGCCCGCGGCTACCGCGTCCGGATCTTCCAGCCTTGAGCGACATGAAAGCCCTGATGTCACCCGGCACACGATCACTTGTCACCGCGCTTTTCATACTCGCCTCCGGAGCCGTCGTCCTCACCCAAGAAACCACCGTGTCCAGCAGCCTGACTCCTGAAATCACCGTCACAGGGGACTCCGGCACGGCCCAACAACTCGAATGGGTTGACGCACTCCCTTCTTCCGGCGGATGGTCGCCGCTGACGAATGTGGTTCTTGTCGACACCAAGCTACGGTTATTGGATTTGAACGCCCCGCTCGGGAGCAGTCGATTTTATCGCGCAGTCAACCACCATATTCCGTCCGACCCCGAGCCGGCAGGTCGTCCCCAGGGATTTGTTTGGATCCAACCTGGCAGTTTCACGATGGGAAGCCCCATGACGGAGCCAGACAGAGATGGGGACGAGGGACCGCAAACTCAAGTGGCGATCACCAGCGGGTTTTGGATGGGCCGCCACGAAGTCACTCAACGGGAGTATGTTGCCATCATGGGTGCCAACCCGAGTCATTTCAAGGGTGAAACCCTGCCCGTGGACCTAGTAGGCTGGGGCGAAGCCACCCATTATTGTGCCCGGTTGACGGAGCGCGAAGCGACGGCGGGAAGGTTGCCTCCCCAGTCGGCGTATCGACTGCCCACCGAGGCGGAATGGGAATACGCCTGCCGGGCTGGGACGAAAACGGCGTTCGCCTTCGGGAGCGGACTCAGTTCGGCTCAGGCCAACTACGGTGGAACCTATCCCAATAACGGCAGCACAGTCCCCGTGGAATCGTATGCTCCGAACGCCTGGGGTTTGTACGATATGCATGGCAATGCCTGGGAATTGTGCTCTGATTTCTATGGGCTCTACCCGGGTGGAAGTGTCACGGATCCCAAAGGGCCGACCGCCGGTTCATACCGGGTAATACGCGGCGGTTGCTGGGCCGATGGCGCTTGGTTTTGCCGGTCGGCATATCGGTTCAGCTTTGGACCGGGTGTCTGGTACGGTAGCATTGGATTCAGAGTGGTGTTAGCCAAGGTTCCGACACCCTTTGCCAAGACAGGGATCTCGAACCTAAACACCAGGCTATCAGTCGCTCTCGTCTCGACACTCACCGTCAACGCAAGACCCGGCACTCACGTGCAAATCGAGTGGGCCGACCCGCTTGGGAATACAAACCGTTGGCGACCGCTGACCAACCTGATGGTGGAGGCGGTGAGCCAAATGGTTGTGGATAGGGAGGTTCCGATCGGCGGCAGGAGGATCTACAGAGCCAGAAGCGTCTCTGCGGAGCCGGTGGACCGTCCCCCAAAGCTTCTCTGGATCCCTGCCGGCACGTTCGTCATGGGAACCCCCGATTCCGAAGTGGATCGTGGATGGGAAGGACCCCAGACCGAGGTGACCCTCACCCAGGGCTTCTGGATGGGACAACACGAGGTGACTCAAAAGGAATACGAGGCGGTCCAAGGCCCGCACAAAAGCAACTGGACAGGCGACAACCTGCCAGTCGAGACGGTCACGTGGCATGACGCGGTCGATTATTGCTCCCAATTAACCGAGCTGGAGCGAACCGCGGGACGGTTGCCGTTGAATCACCACTACCGGCTCCCGACGGAGGCCGAGTGGGAGTACGCATGCCGGGGTGGGACAGCGACGCGGTTCAGCTACGGCGACGACCCCGGTTATGCGCTTCTCCGAGATTATGGATGGTTTACCGACAATGCCGAGAGTCAAACACACCCCGTTGCGTCGAAACTTCCCAACCCCTGGGGGTTGTTCGATATGCATGGCAACGTTTGGGAATGGTGTCACGATTGGTATGGTTCGTTTCCAGGAGGCAAAGCAACAGACCCGCAAAACCTCGAGCAATCATTTGTGGGGAATTTCAGGACCGTTCGCGGAGGTTGCGTTGCTAATTCCGGGGGCGGTTGCCGGTCGGCCAACAGGAACGGATTCCCTCCCGATCACTCCTACTACGGTATTGGATTTCGGGTGGTGCTGGCACGAGTCCCCTGAGAGGCCGAATTATTGCTTCGAACCTGCCCCCCACCCCAAATCCTCGCCTAAGCGGCGGGACGAAAAAAAATCCGGGGGGGGTGCCTAGAGGGGGTATCCGGAAAATCGCAATCCCTCCATTTTCCTCGGTTAAGCCCTATAAAATCGTTGTAAGTGGCTCTTGTGTACAGGGTTTCA
>CANLCA010000380.1 GCA_947487925.1 Verrucomicrobiales bacterium
GCATGTTGTAGAGCGACCAGAGGAATCGCCGAAGTTGAACTCCGCCCGAGGTGTCCGGCGAATCTCGGATCAGGAGTGCGATCTCGGTGATGGCCTGCTGAAACCGCGCGGGCGCCGGGTTCGGACGCGGCGAAAGCTCCCGCATGTTTGCTTTCTCAATGTGTCTCATAAAACGGTTCGGTTTGATCCGCCCCCCCAGCCTCTACTTGCGAACGAAGAGCGGTTCACTTGTTGCAGTCGGTCTCTAGTTGAATTCCGAACAACCCAAGTGAGAAAACTATCGCGACATGACTGGAGACTTGGGTTGGCACAGAATCGAAGCGCGCTTTCGCCGCGAAGCGGCAGCGATCAATACGAGTGGGTCATTGTCGTGGTCTTTCCCCATTTCTTGGTGACCTTTTTCGGGGCCTCCGATTCGCTTTTGATTTTGTCCAGTTTGTCCAGCGTGGCCTGTTCAAAGGTCGACCAGACGGATTTTTTCTCCCGCGAGAATTTGAGCAGGGCGGTCGCGTCCTTTTTGGTCCACCCCTGACCTTCCGCGCGCGATTGCCATTCTTGAAACTTCAAGGACTGGGGGCTGTGCAGAAGGCTCGAAAGACCGGACGGCCGTTTGCCCTTCTGTTCCTGGGAAAAGCCAAGCAACTCGGGCACACCGATGATCCTGGATTCCTTGGAAGCTTCCTGAATGAATTCGAGTCCGAGGGACCAATGGAGCCTGCCGAAGAGTTTTTCGATGTAGAGAGCGTTCAAGCCCTTCGCCTTCTTCTCCAGATCGTCGGGAGAAAAAGGGACCCGCTGGGCCGGTCCGTGAATTCGCAAATGAAGGTTCGGCAGGAAAGCGTCGGTCTGAAGCTGCGGAATCGCCTGTTTCAGGGGATCGGAAGGGACGACAGCCATCGACAAGCCCGGGATCTGAGTTTCCAACCGACCATCGGTGGGGCCTCGGAGCGCGCGTTCGAGGCTGTAGAGGCAGTAACTCGACCCGTGCTGATGGCAGGCTTCAATTTCGGTCCGATCTCGGTCTGGGGCCATCGCCCAAAGATTTCGAACCGTCGGCGGAGCTGTAAACTGAATCTGCCATCCATCGGGCACCGCCTCATGGATTCGGGAAAAGAACGGCACTTTGCCGTCCGGCGTAAAGCCCTTGAAAAGGGAGACCAGCGGCTGCCGCTGAACTGGACCCTCCAGGCGAAAATAGGCGCTGGCTTCACCCATCCATGAGCTGTTGGGAATGCTGGCGCTTTTGAGATCCTTCTCAAAAACGTGGTCGAGAGTTGCGACCGAAATGGGAGTGATGGTGATCATGTTTTTTTCAGGTATGTTGTCGCCGCGACCCGCCGTCCGTCTGCGCGCACAGCGCGGTTCAACCTTTGCAGTCGGGCTGACCTGCAGAATTGAACAACCAAAATGCAAAAATTTTGCGTTCCGCACGGCGGGGGAATCTGGTTGCCGCACCGTTGGTTCTGGCTATTGTGACGGGGAGCAAATCAACCATGACGACGGAATGTGCCAAAATGTCTCGAAGAATCCCTCCAGAAAGGAGGCGCAAGTGATTTGGGGACACGACGCCGTCTTGGAAGTCTACCCGCAGCTTCAGGCGTTTGTGATTGGCCGCCTGGGCTGGCAGATCGGACCCGATGTGGTTTCCGAGGCAATCGAAGTGATTCTCAAAAAGCTTCCCGAGGTCAGGGCGACCACCCAGTTGCAATTCCGGGCTTGGTGCTTTCGAATCGCGCGCAACAAGATCGCTGACGTCTTGCGGTCCAAGTATGCGAGCCAACGCAGGATCGAGCCTTTGGATTCGGCCGAGTTGGTGAAGGTCATGGAGGCTGGAGCGGAAAGTTCTGAGTTGTCGTTGGGCATCCGCTCCGATCTGGAGTATCTTTTGGTTCACCTGCGCGCCTCGAAATTTCCGTGCGACGAAGTCCTGTGGCAGCACTTTATCTTTGGCCTTGGGGCTGAGGAATTGGCCACGGTCTATGAGATTTCAAAGGATGCGGCGCGGATGAAGATTCAACGTTGCTGGAAAGCGGCCAGATTGATTGCCAAAAAGCATGGGTGATTATGAGTGACGATCTCGATGAAGTTGAATTAGAAGCGATTCGCAGGCTGCAATCGCTCACGCCCTTGTTCCGCAAGGGGTGGCCGAAGCTTCATCCCATGCCTGAGAAAGACCGCGCCATGATCGAGCAGGCCTTCAGCAAAGCGACTCACAGCCAGAAAACGCAGACCTCCGAAGCGCACAAACTGAAACCCGCCAAGGCGATCACCCAACGAAAGGCGGCGACCCAAGCGAAACCTAAAAAATCGCAAACCAAGAAGCAGGGTCCCAGCCACAGTCATTGATTGTTGGCTTGGCACCCCGATCATCGCTTTTCATCCGCCCGGTTCTCGTCGCCTGCGGCCTTCGCTGTCCGCCCCGCCTTCCGCCCCCTTCCAGCCCCCGCTCTCCTCCCGGCCTCCCCTCCATTCCGGCTCCTGCGCTCCCCTTCCCGCACTCCCTTCACATCCGTCCTCTTTCCGCCGCCCCCGCCTCCCGTGCGCTCCCTGCCACCGTCCTCCTTTTCATCCCCATCCGCGCCTCCGTTCTTCCGCCCGCCACCACCGCCCGCCTCCTAACGTTCCAAGCTGCGTCCACTTCGTCTCCTCTTTCCTGCCTATCCACACCGGATACACGAAGTGTAAACAAATTGGTCCGTCAACCGCACAACTTCCCGGATTTCATGCATAACCCTGGTCAACCATCACCAGGAGAAAACAACCATGAGTCAGGGGCGGATCATTTCATTCCGTGTCACCGATGAGCACTACGCTCTGCTGGCCGCCCGTTCCTCCAAGGGTGGTTCGCCTGGGAGCTATGCCCGCGAACTCATGCTCCAGGCGCTCCATGCCGAGAACGTCGTCGATGGCATCAAAACTCGCCTCGACCGGCAGGAGGACCAGGTAACGGCCGTCCGAAAGGATTTCCGGGCGGTTCTTCGCGCAACCCTCGTCGCCTTCGCGAGACTCGACCCGGAACAGGCCCGGATGTGGGTGGATAGGACCCTGAGGTGACCCATGTTATCCATCATCCAAATCCGGGGCGACGGAACCTATTACACGTCCATTGGGCGGGACGACTATTTGCTTAACGGAGGCGAACCGCGCGGCGTCTGGTTGGGCGAAGGCGCGGAGGCTCTGGGACTTTCCGGTTTGGTGGATGACGCTGTTTACCGCCGACTCTTGGGCGGTTTCAGCCCCGACGGCGCCGAGGAACTTGTCCGCAATGCCGGCAGGGAAAGCCGTCGGCCTGGGTGGGATCTGACTTTCTCCGCGCCCAAAAGCGTGTCCGAACTGTGGGCCGCCTCGCACGATATTCCGGGCTTGGAGCGAATCATTCGTGAGGCGCACTGGGCCGCCGTCAAACGCGTGGTCCGCCATCTCGAAGAAGTCGCGGGGCAAGCGAGAGAAGGTCTTGGTGGCCACACCCGGACCCCGGTTCGGCTCGTGGTCGCGGGATTTGAACACGGGACCAGCCGCAACCTCGATCCACAGCTTCATTGCCATTGCGTTCTGATCAACGTCGGAGTTCGGCTCGACGGCGTCACTCGGTCGATTGTGAGCAAGGCCATTTTCCGTCAGAAAATGACGGCGGGCGCGCTGTATCGAGCAGAATTGGCCAGTCAGTTGCGACAAAAGCTCGGCTTGGAATTCGTCGCGAAAGCATCCTGGTTCGAAGTGGCCGGAGTTCCCCAGTCCTTGATGGATGCGGGAAGCTCGCGCCGAAAGGAAATCCTCGTCGAGTTGGAGAAATCGGGATTCTCCGGCCCGAAGGCGGCGAAGATTGTGGCGCGCGACACCCGCGAAACCAAAAAAGTCATTCCACGCGAAGAACTCTTTGCGCGGTGGGGACGTGTGGCGGCAAGCCACGGCTTCGGGGCCGAACAAGTTCGTGAGCTGATTCGACCCGGATTGACACCAGTCCCGCCGAAGATCCCCGCCGAGATTGTCGACGCGAGCATCGACAAGATTCTGGAACGCCAGAGCTTTTTCTCCGAACGGGAACTCATCCGAGCCGTCGCCGAAAGGACACAACCATTGGGATTCCCGGTCGACGGCATTGTGGCCACGGCGCGGGATGCGCTCGGTCTGCTGGTTCCATTAGGGGATCATCAGTGGGA
>CANLCA010000381.1 GCA_947487925.1 Verrucomicrobiales bacterium
CTTTGCAGGATACCGCCGGCTGGACGGAGCTCATGCAACAATCTGTTGCAATGCGCGAGGAACGCGATCCGCGCTTCCGGGTCCAATTTTTCGAGAGCCTCTGTTTGGAAGCCGGAAGGAGGCTCAGGGAGCTCCGGGCTGTGCCGGTCTGGCAGGCCAAAGTGGATAAATTGCTAGAGGAAGCCGTCGAATACGCTGGCACTGCTGTGGATGCTGTCGTCGCCGAGCTTCGCGAAGTTCGGCGCGCTGGCCGCGTTGTCGCGCTCGAACCGTGGGAGAAACGTCTCGCCGAAACCAAGCAGCGTGAGTTGGCCCGGTTGCAGCGCGAGCACAAACGCCGCGTAATTCTCGAATCGCTCAAATCGCTCGGTTACGAAGTTGACGAAGGTATGGAGACGGCATTGGTGAAAGCCGGCAAGTTGGTCATTCGCAAACCTGGAGAAGCGGACTACGCCATCGAGTTGCTAAGCAATGACGACCTGTCGCTCTTGCAGACCGCAATGGTACGCTATTCTGATAGCGACACTCTGACCGAGCAGCAACGCTTGCGGGATCAAGAGCGAGAGACAGAATGGTGTGGCGATCATAAACAGCTTCGCGACCGGTTGGCGGAGCGCGGTTATCAAACGAATTTTAAAATGCAATTACCCAGCGGAGCCCACCCTGTTCGCATCGAGAAGCGTGCCGCCGCCCATGCGGCGAGGACGGGGTCGCGGTCGAAAGCCCAGAAACATTGAGGCATGAGTCGGCGCGTGAAAAAGTGTGAAGTTTGTGGTCAGGCAAACCCTGGGCACGACTCCATTTGCAGTTGCGGTCAGTCCATCCTCGATGTTGCCGTGGTTGCCGAGGAACCCGCAAAACCCGAGATGAAGGCCGGATTTGAACCGCCCGCTTCGGCAGCTAAAAAGGTCTGCCCGGTGTGCGACACGCCGAACGAGTTCTTCGCTATACTCTGCGGTGGTAAGAACTGTGGGAATGACTTGAGCGCGGTCGAACCTAGCTCGCCCGTGAAGGATGTACCGGCACAGCCGGCAGCACTCTCACCCAGTTCCTCGTCCTCGCCGGGTTTGTTACTCTCCGTTGGTGCACAAAGCTTCAAGTGCCGCGACGGGGATATTATCGGACGCGAGGGCTCGATAGGCTGCCAAGCGTTCGTCGGCATCGGCACGGTGTCGCGACAGCACGTGTCATTCACGCTGCGCGACGGGCAATGGTTTGCCACCGTGTTAACTGGTGTACGGAACATCACGCAGCTTGATGGGCGTGAGCTTCCCCGTGGCACCCCACAATTACTCACAGGCCAACACACGTTGCGAATGTCGAGGCAATGCGAGGTGAAATTAATAGTCGCCGAGACAAAATAAAGCGAAGACTGGGGTTCCGTTCCGTATCTCCTTGCCCCTCAATCTCCGGCCGCTCATCCTTGTTCAATGACGAACGAAGCTGAATTCTTGGCTGACGCTGCGACGCCACGTTGGATTAAGGACGTGCTACGCTTCCTCCCAGTCAAGTCTCAGTTCATCCTCGCCGGTAACATCCGCGACCGCTATCCGTTGCTCCTGAAGAGTGCCCCGCCTCCGGATGGCGGCCAGCCCGAGCAATCAACCATCTCCATCTCGCCACCCAAATACGCCCCGATTGCGCTTAGTGCTTACGTGTCCGAAGCGCTCAAGCTGTGTGGCTATCAATACTTCCTTGAATTCAACGTGGTTGAGGGCTTCGGCGTCCTTACGCCGCGCGGCGAATCCGCAGACGCGCCGCGGAAGTTCTTTGCTGATACCTTCGGCCTCTCTTTTGACAACAAGGGCCGGGTGAAATGCAGCCTTGCCAAGGCGTTGGAGACTCTCGACCGTGTCGTTGCGCACAAGGAGCATTTCGTCGCCGTCTTTCTCGATTTTGCCTCACGTTACGTGAAGCGCGTGGACTCGCTCGATTGTGGTGAACACGAGTTTTTCAGTAAGGCACTGGTGCAATGTCACAGCGCGCAGCTGCATATTGCCGGAACGAACTCGTTCGCGCAGTTCAACCCCGTCTTCTGGCTGTGCGATAAGGAAAACGACCTGCCCGATTGGCTCGCACTGAACAATCCGCGCCTTCGCGCCGTGATAGTTCCGCGCCCAGATCACATCATCCGTCGAGCCCTTATCGGTCAACTCACACCGAGCCTGCCGGGTTTCATCGAGGTAGAGGAGAAGCGCCGGGAGGACCTGCACGACGTGTTTGTCGAGCAAACCGAGAGCATGGTACTTACGGATGTCATCGCTATCACGCAGCTTTGTCGGCGTGAGCAGCTCAAGTTCGAGGACATCGGCGAGGCTGTGCGCCGCTACAAGCTCGGTGTGACCGAGGATCCGTGGAAGCGGCTGGACCGGAAGAAAATTGCGAATGCGGACGAGTTCATTCGGCGCCGTGTCAAGGGCCAGCAGGCCGCCGTCACCAAGGCGCTCGACATCATCAAGCGCGCCGTCACCGGTCTCAGTGGTTCGCAAGGCTCGCGCGCCGGCGGCAAGCCGCGTGGCGTGATGTTCCTCGCCGGCCCCACCGGCACGGGCAAGACCGAGTTGGCCAAGACGCTCACCGAGTTGCTCTTCGGCGACGAGCGTGCCTACATCCGCTTTGACATGTCGGAGTTCTCCGCTGAGCACGCGGACCAGCGACTCATCGGCGCGCCACCCGGCTACATCGGCTCGGACATGGGCGGCGAGTTGACCAACGCCATCCGCGAGAAGCCGTTCTCCGTCGTGCTCTTCGATGAAATCGAGAAGGCCCACCCGCGCATCCTCGACAAATTCCTCCAAATTCTCGACGACGGCGTGCTCACTAGCGGGCGTGGCGAGCGGGTGTATTTCAGCGAGGCCGTCATCATATTCACCTCGAACCTCGGCATCTACAAACATGACGACGAGGGCCGCCGTGTGCTCAACGTGCAGCAGGATGAGCCTTACGAGCAGGTCGAGTCTAAGGTGCGCGGCGAGATTGCGAACTACTTCAAGCTCCAGCTCAACCGTCCAGAAATTCTCAACCGCATCGGCGAGAACATCGTGGTTTTCGACTTCATCCGCCCCGAGGTGGCGGTGCAAATCTTTGATAAGATGATCGCCGGCATTCTGGATAGGCTGGCGGACAAGCAGAAAATAACCGTCACGCTGCCCGATGCGGTAAAGGAACTCCTCCGCGAGCACTGCCTGCGAGACTTGAGCAACGGCGGACGCGGCGTGGGCAACCATCTCGAGGCGTGGCTCATCAACCCGCTGGCCCGAGCGCTCTTCGACGCCGACGTGTCCGAGGGCGGTAGCGTGACTATCACGGGGCTGGAACTGGCGGGCGGCGTTCCGACGCTGCAGATTCAAAAAGCATAGGCAGGCGCCGCCTGAGGCAGCATTTTAAAGGCAGCCAATGGCGAGACTATAGCTCCTTCATCAATGTGCGGAATGCCGTTGAGCCAAGCGAAAAGTGCTCATGAACTGGGCTTAAGCGGAATGAATGGAATCTAGTCCTGACGGCCGCGCTGCCGGCCTTCTTGTGTGGCCTTGCAGGCCTGAATCAGTTTCTGGTGGCTGCCGTCCAGGAGGGAGGCGCACGAAGTGTTGCGAGAGCAGGCAGGCTTTGCTTCTATGGAACCAATGCCTGAGACTCCCAAATTCTGCGGATGCAGAAACATGTGGTGAATCTTGCCATGGGCGACCGTTATTTTGCCTTCATTAGCTATGCGTCTCGGGATCGTCCGGTGGCAGACGCCCTGCTTGCGGCATTAGAGCAGCGGGGATTGGCGTGCTGGATGGCGCCTCGCAATATCAATCCCAGTGCCGATTACGGAGAACAGATTCTGCAGGGGATCCGTGATGCTTCCGCCACCGTGCTAGTCTTTTCGGGACACTCCAATAACTCCAAGTATTGCCAGCGGGAGGTGGAGCGCGCGGTTCATTATGGGCGGAGAATATTTCAAATTCGGATAGATTCCTCGGTGCCCAGTGGTCCGATGGAATTTCACCTAAGTGTGGTGCAGTGGTTGGAGGCACAGGGAGAGAACGACTGGGCGAAGGTGGCAGGCCAATTAACGGAAGCTTTTGATCGCACGGACACGTCCACCGAGACTGGTTCCGCACCGAGACCCAACGGCGTCAAGCCGTATCAGTTTGGCGGGAAAGACTATTACA
>CANLCA010000382.1 GCA_947487925.1 Verrucomicrobiales bacterium
AACAAAACCTCGACCAGATCCAGCAGCTTCCCTTCATCGATCCTTCCCTAGCCCTGTATGCAGCTCAGTTGCTGCAAAAACTCAGAGCCTTCGAAATGGTCCAAACCGTGCTCAAACCTTGCCGAGAGAAACTGGAAAAAAACCCGGTTTTTTGGAGTCTGCTCTTTGACGCCTCCTTTTCAGCAAAAGCCAGTGGAGAGTTGCTATCTGCTGGAAAAGGCGGGTGGGAGCTCGAACCCGACAAACCTGAAACCATCAACCGCTATGTGGTGGCACTCATACTGACCCGCGAACAGCCTGAAAAGGCGCTGACATTGTCCCGTCAATTGAAGGCCATGGTCCCCAGAGCAACGGGCGCAACCATCAACCTCGCTCAGGCCTGTTTGCTAAATTCTAGACTCCAGGAAGCTGCCCAACTTCTAAAGGAGATTGACGATCGCCAGATCACACCCACCGAAAGGAACCCGTTCTGGCTCGCTTCCGCGGAATTAGCCATACTCCAAAAAGATCCTGGTAAGGCGAAAGTTTTCCTTAACCACTTACATGTCGAGGATCTTTTCCCCGAACAGGTCAGATGGCTTGAGAATGCTCGAAACACTATCACCCGTTGAGCTGTTCGGACACAACGCAACCTGAGTGAATATGCGTCCCTGGTGCGCAATCGCCACCTGCAGACACAGTCTCGCCAAAACTTTTCTAGACCCAGCCCCGGCCCAGTCTCAAGTTTCCAAACATCCCTGACAATGAAGATCGTGAGGTCGCAGGTTCGCAGCGAAGAACTCATTATGTATTCCTTAAAAGCAAGACATCAAGGGCCCCTGAAACCCTGGATCCTATGCCTGCTCTTTTTCTTAGAATGGGTCGCCTCGCCTTGGAGAATTCTCGCAAAGGACGCCATCCCAACGGGATCAAACTGGCGCTTCTTGAGGGGTCGGACGGCCGCGTCGACACCCGCTTCCCTCTGGCGTGAAAGAAACTTCATTGATACTTCGTGGGATGAAGGTGCCATGCCATTTTTTTACGGCGAACCCTTCTCTGGTACCGCGCTCACGGACATGCAGGCCGGCTATTCGAGCGTGTTCTTGCGTAAGGAATTCCCCATTTCGGACGCCGGAAAAACCGGAGAACTCGAGCTCCAAGTGCTGAGTGACGACGGGTTCATCGCCTGGTTAAACGGGAAAGAAATCGCTCGCTTCAATGTGCCCGAGGGTGAACTCACCCATGATGGGATTTCATTGCCCGCCTTGCAAGAACCCCTGTTCCCCGACACTTATGGGGTGCCCCGCCCGTGGGAGGTGCTGACTAGCGGCGGGAATGTGTTGGCGATTCATGCTTTCAATGCCGCCTTCTCCAGCAGCAGCGATTTTGTTCTGGACGTCCGATTGGTTTCATCAAGCGACACTGTATCGCCCACAGTGGTCGACACGATTCCACCTGAAAACGTGACGATGGATGAACTCCACGAAGTGGAGGTCTTTTTCAGCGAGCCGGTGGTGGGAGTGGAAGCTGAGGATCTCTTGGTCAACGGGGTACCTTCGTCGGAAGTAAGACAAATTGCGCCCCAGCACTTCCATTTTTTGTTCCCAGAGCCGCTGAAGAGGGATGTGGAGCTCCGCTGGCGCGACGGTCACAATATAACGGACGACCTCGGATCTCCAAACGCTTTCGCCGGAGGGGCTTGGAAACTCAAATTGGCTCCCGAAGCCAGCAAGAAGAATCTGATGATCTCCGAATTCATGGCGGACAACGACAAGACGCTGTTGGACGACGACAAGAACAAATCGGACTGGATCGAGATCTACAATGCCGGGGCATCCCCCGTGAAGTTGCTGGGTTGGGCACTGACTGATGATCCCTTGGACCTCGGCAAATGGCGGTTTCCGGATTACGCGCTCGAGGCCGACTCTTACCTGGTGGTATTCGCCTCCCAAAAAGACAAGATCGACCCAACAAAGCGGCTCCATACCAACTTCAAGCTGAATGAGAACGGAGAATACCTTGCGCTCGTATCACCCGACGGGGAAGTAATCTCAGAATTCGCGCCCAGTTTCCCTGAACAGACTCGAGACATTAGCTACGGCCGCGTGACCGGAGCTCAGGAACGGCTCGGTTTCTTCACAAAACCGACACCTGGTGCACGCAACCTCGAAACCGGCGCAGGTTTTGCTCCCGGAGTCGAATTCTCGAGAGCCAGCGGAACTTTTATCCAACCGTTTTCGTTGCTCTTGAGCTGCAGCGCTGCCAACGCCGTCATCCGCTATACCCTTGACGGCAGTTTCCCGCACGAGACCAATCGGAACATTCAGACCTATTCTAGCCCGATCGGCCTCAGCAACACAGTCCAGGTCAGGGCGCGCGCCTTCGAAGCAGGCTTGCTCCCAGGACCACCACACAGCGAAACGTTCCTGGCGCTCACCAACAATCCGGCCCACCTCCCCACCTTCACCTCCACCCTCCCGATCATCATCATGACAACTCTCAAAACGGCGAGCATAGGGGACAGCAGGAACACCGCCGTGCATTTCAGCCTCTATGAACCGGTTAACGGGCAAAGCTCGCTGCGCAGCCGTCCAACCCTCAGCACCCGTGGAGCAGCCAAGACTCGAGGATCGAGCACGGGTGGGCAACCGCAGTCAAATTTCGCGATCGAGTGGTGGGATGAATTCGACCAAGACAAGGATCTGCCAGTTCTTGGAATGCCGGAGGACTCCGAGTGGGTGCTCTATGCGCCAAACGGTTTTGATCCACCCCTCATCCATAACCCATTCACCATGGAGATCAGCAGGCAGATGAATTTTTCCGCCCCACGCACGCGGTTTGTAGAGGTGTATCTCAACAAGGGCGGACTAATCCGATCAAATGATTGGTTCGGTGTCTACGTGCTCATGGAAAAGCCCGGCCTCTCCAAGTATCGAATAGATGCACCCAAAGCACAGCCGGAGGATGTCGCCTTTCCAGAAGTGACGGGCAGTTACATGTTCAAAACCGACCGACTGGACCCGGCCGACATTGGTTTCTCGGCGGGAGGCGCTCAGAACGCGTACGTAGAACCGAAAGAGCGGGAGATGAAGTCACCTCAACGGGCGCCTCAACTGGCTTATCTCAAAAAATATTTTACCGACCTGGACAACGCACTCAAAGCGACCAACCCGAACTGGCGGGATCCCATCCTGGGTTTTCGTGGATTCATCGAAATCACAAACTGGATTGATTTTCACATACTAGAAACCCTCAGTGGTCAGGTCGATGCCATTCGACTCAGCACATATTTTTACAAGCGTCGCGAAGGCAAACTCGAGTATGGCCCTCGATGGGACTACGACCGCGCCTGGGAAAGCAAGGCGGATGATCGCGATAACAACCCCCGAGTCTGGGACACCGGCGGAGGCCTCTTCGGTCCACCGTGGTGGCCGCGAGTGTTCGCGGATCGCGACGCATGGCAGCTTTGGATCGACCGCTGGCAACACTTTCGAAAAACATCTCTGTCACGAAGTAACTTGTTCTCCGTGATCGACAGAATGACCAATGAGGTCTCGTTCAGCCAACCTCGAGAAGCCAAACGATGGACTGAGACCCAACCCAGGCTCAACTACCCGAACGAGATCCGCATTATGAAGACCTGGGTTTCAAACCGACTCGATTGGATTGATCTCCAGGTGGCGCAGCCGCCTAGGCTCAGTTCAGGTGACGCAGTTGTCACACCAGGCTTCACGCTCACCATTGAACCGCCGCTGAGCATGTCCAATCCCACTAACGTCACCCTGTTTTACACCCTCGACGGCACCGATCCGCGACCCTTGGGCGGCACGAACACGCCCGTGGCTTCAGTCTACACCGGCCCCATCACCATCACCTCAAACACCCGTGTCATTGCCCGTTCACGAGACGTTGGAAAGTCCCAGCGCGTCGGTCCTCCAAGCTCAAGCAATTGGTCCGGTCCCGTGGCCGCAACGTTCGTGGTCAAGCCACCGCAATTGATTCTCACGGAGATGATGTTCCATCCAGCACCGCCCCAGGTGGACTCCCTCTACACATCGAGTGACTTTGAGTTCCTGGAATTGAAAAATATCTCCTCCGAAATGGTCGAGCTCGCAGGCTATCATTTCACGGACGGCATTGATTATCGATTCACAACCCAGAGCGACGTG
>CANLCA010000383.1 GCA_947487925.1 Verrucomicrobiales bacterium
CGTGACGGTGCGTTTCGGCAAGATCGGCGTGAGTGGGCAGACGCAGTCCAAGTCCTTCCCAGACCAGGCGATGGCCGAAGCCCACGCAGGAAGGCTCATCACGGAGAAGACGAAAAAAGGCTACAAGGAAACGCCGAGCGCGTAGCAGCCCCGATACGCGGAGTGTCCCCACTCGGAATCCCGGCGCGTTGACACCCGGAGCGGTGCGAGCGCGGGGAAATTAGCTGGCAGCAGTCGCTCAAACGTGAATAAATCGATTCTATCTAGCGCATTCACCTGCTGCCATGAACACTCCAGACTACCAAGTCTTCATCTCCTTCAAGAACACCGGCGCGACCGGCAAGCCCACCCCGGACGCTGCCGTGGCACGCAAAGTGTATGAGGCGCTCAGGGCTGCTAAACCGCGGAGCGTTCAGAAAGCAAATTCCTATCAGTTAGTCACCTCTTGCCGCACCAGTCGGACGGGAGCAACGGCAAGCGCAAGATGGGATGTGGAGAGATAGGTCGCCCGAGCACGTCCTGCATTCGTTTGCAGTTTTCGGGCGTAGCTTCGATTCCGGGACTAACCAGTGCAGAAGCGCTACCACGCTCCATCACACGGGCGACGGTTAGTTCGGTACCCTCGTCCCATCTGATATGCAGAAAGTAGGGTCCACCATCGCCGTTTAATGCTAGGGAATGAGGCAACGCTAGGGGGTAGCCAGGAGAGAGCGGGGTCGCCAATCGCTCCTGTCGCCCTTGAAATACCAAAGCTCCGCTAGCACCAGCGGAAGGGATAATTAAAAAGAACGCCTCCTCTTGGGCACGGTTTAGAATGCTGATGCAGTCGCAGTCGTTGGGGAAGATGTTCACCGGTTGATGAGTGCTTGGGTTAAGTGTGTTAACATGTCGATTTGACCTGATAACATTATATTGGTTGGGTTTTCTTATTCATTATACTAATTCAAATAAAAGCGATAACTGATAGGAAATTACTTTCTGGACGGTGCGCGGGTCAGTTCGTCTTGGCTTTCAATTCAAACGACTTCAAAGCGATGCCGCGTTTGTGGTTTGCCACGGGGGTCTGCAGGCGCAGGGTTTGTTTTCCACGCTCCAGTTTCAATTCGACGGGCTTGGTTTCCTCCCACAAGCCGAAGGTATTGGCGATTGGCACTGTCGCAATCACGCTACTGCCGGAGCATACTTCCAAAAGCTGGTCATCGTTGATGCACGCCGTCTTCATGATGATTTGATAGTTTCCAGCCTTCGGCACTTCGAACGAGTAGTCAGCCCATTGCTCATTCATCTGCTGCTGGAAATAGATCTGTTTGCCACCCGTGTAGCTGTCATGCACCAAGACATGGGGACTCTGTCCACCCCATGAAATCTTGCCGCCGGTTTGCGTAAACGAAGCTGCTTCCACGAGCAGGGTGTCAGACGCCATTTTGAGTGTTGCCGGCGCATTGTTCGTGAGTGTTGCTTTGGCGGAGGATTGTGCCGATTTGCCGAGCGCCGCCGCTTTCACGCCAGGATCGGCCTCCGCTTCATCCGGCTTCAAGGACGCCGTGAGATCCGTTTTTACCCCGGCAATGGAATCATTTATCCTACGCGCAACTTCCATGTATGCGGTGGAGTGATCCTTAGTTTTCAGTGCGCCAGCCAGCCAACGCAGATGCTCAACGGTGGAGAACTTCGCCGCATCCGAACGTTTCTCTACGCCTGCCAGAAATTCCGGCCCTGTGATACCTTCGAGCTTCGATACCTCCCAACCGCGGCCGAAGCCGACCTTCCACGTACTGCCCGGCTGGGGCTGGAGCATTGGGTTTGCCGATTTGTAAGCCACGCAGGCATGAGCCGGCTGACCGACGCCAATAGCCGGGATGCCGAAGGCACGGCAGACCATCACCGACCAAGATGAGCGCGGTCCGCACTTACCACCGCCGGAGAGCACGTTCTTGAAATCTTGATATCCGCCATTCGGGTAGAACTTTGGAGGGGCGGCTCTGCGCCAGACCAGGCTTGTCGTTTCGACCACTCTTTCATCAATCCGCAGATCCGGGCGGAACGTATTGACCATTTCCCTTACCCAAGTGAGGTCGGCATTGCTGGCGCCGGAGGGGAGGACTTTCGTGTATTCCCACACGGTGAGCTTGTCGAAACTCGGCATGAGTTCCTTCTTCTGATGGGCCGCTTTGTAGTGTTGATAGCGGGCGATCGCATCTTCCGATGTTGCGGCACTGCCCGCGCCACCGGGAATCGGAGAAGCCAGTGCAAGGGCGATAGCCATTTTTAAATACAGGCCGTCTTTTGCGTCTGGATCGGCTTTGAGGATTTTTTTCCATGTCTCCAGCGACGAAGTATTGAGCGTGTAGTTGTTTGCCTCGCGTGCTGCCAGGCCGATGGGCACGGCACCCTCTAGATACAGTTCCATGGCCGGTGTATTCTTGAGCAACCAAGTGAGAAATGCTTGATTGGCTGGGTCCGCTTTTGCGAATGCGCCGAGCTTGTCCGCGCCGATCTTGGCGATGAGTTGTCGCTGGTCGAGAACGCTCACGAATGCAGAATCCTTGAGCAATGTCGCAGCGGTCTTTTCATCGAGCCTGACCGGTGCATTTTCGTTAAGCCAGGCAGTGGCGTTCGTCAGGTAGCCGTTGAAGTCGCCGCTCTTGATTGTGGAATCCAAGTTAATCCCGCCGGGCTGCCATGCGTGAACGTGCGTGGCGACGAGACAGAGCATCGTGCCCGTGAGGAGTGATGTAAAAATGGTTTTCATGCGTGTGTCTTGGGATCGGGTTGGAGATGGGTTCAGTTACCGGCTGCAGCTGGAGGTTGAAAGGCATTCAGTTTCGGCGGCAGCACTTTGTTTCCCTCGCCAGAAAGCTCAAGCATCGTGTCGGCAAGAGCCTTTCCGAGCAGGATGAAGAAGCGACCTTCGCCGAAGTAGTGGAAGCCTTTGTCGGAAGTGGCCCGCTGCAGCATGGCTGTCTCGGCGGTTGTGAGCGGCTGCGTATCCAAGTTGCGTTCTTTGTTGACCCACCCAGCGGTCTTGATGGCGACGATGTCCGGGTGCAGTAGCGGCGCGCTCTCGATCGCCTTCACGTTGCCTTTGAACTCCGGCACGGTGTTCACGAAGCGCTGACCCTCACGGACTTCCTTCTGCTTGATGTTGACCTCCTCGACATTGACGCCGTTGACGCCCATTACGCCGATCACGGCTTTCATGTCCGGGGCTTTGAACTCCTTCCTCAGATCCTTGATTAGATGCACGAGGTTCGCCCCGTATTCCTTGCGGCCCTTGTCGTCGAAAAGGTCGTTGTAGCCTTGGAACCAGACAAACCCGGCAATCTCGTAGCCAGCCTTTTCATCGTAGGCCGGGAAGCGCTGTTTGAGGTTCTTCAGCGTGTCATGAACGATGCCCACGAGCGCCCGATACTGAGCGCCCAAAACTTCCGGTTGCACACCATCGACCCGGCCCGCGCTCGGGGGGCGATAATTCACATAAAGGCTCTGCCCGCCGGGACCGTATTTGATGAGCAACACCTGCTCATCCAGCGCCTCTCCTAGATAGTAGCCGAACGCGTATTCTGGCCCGATTTTCTCGCCCAGCTTGTCGTAGTGCTTCCGCCCACCAAATCCCGTCTGGAGTTTGTCATACACGCTGCCGCTCGCGACCCACACATCGTCGCGGGTCACATAGTTTTTGCCATCGGGCTTGAAGACCTTGAGCAATGCGGCGCGCGCCGGGTTCTTGTCCTCGCCGATGAAGTCGATGGTCCGCACGGCGGCCTGCCCGTCCATGTTCGACTGGCCGGCGAGAATGAAAACCTTGAGCGGCTTGGCCTCCGCGTGAAATGCAAAGGTGGCCAGCATCAGGGCCGCTGAGAGAAGTTTGATGACTATGTTACTCATAGGAAATTGTTTTCTGGACGCTCCGCGGTTTAGGGCCCTGGGGCCATTCACTGGTCCTTCCCCATCTTCGTCTGCACCGTCGTCGCCTTCACCTGGGCCAGGAAGGCCGTCAGCGTCTGATCCAGCTCCCTGGTCTTCTCCGGCCGCTTGACGGAGAGATCATTTGCTTCGCTGAGGTCTTTTGAGAGGTCGAAGAGTTCAAGTTTTCCGGTTTTATAGGTCTTCACCAACTTCAAATCACCCCAACGCAGCGCCGAC
>CANLCA010000384.1 GCA_947487925.1 Verrucomicrobiales bacterium
CGAGCTGACTTCGCGGCCGACGATCTGACATGTGTAAACATCTGCGGCATTGGCAGGTGTGATCGGGTCCGTGGTGAAAGCGGTTTTGACGGCGCCGGGAATGGCTTTGCCATTGCGGTACCACTGCACGGGCCAAGGTCCGTTCAAACCGGCGAAGAACGTCGCCGCCTGCCCTTGCAAAACCAAGGTATCAACCGGCTGTGACGTGAAGCTGGCAAAGTCCGGGGCGCTGCTGACCGCGGCGATCAACTCAACTTCAGCGACTTGGAAACAACAGCCGTTGACCGTTTGGGTTTCCATGACGGTGACCCGGTAATGCCTGTAGGGTTTCGTGTTGCAGAAATAGAATTCCTGGGTTTGAAACCGGGCGGTGTAGGCCGGTATGTTGTCGAGCTTCGTGATCGTGGTCCAGCTTCCAGAGGCGAAATCGGCGACAGCGCTGTCATTCGAACCTTCCAGCAAAACGACTTTTGCATCCCGCTCGGGGGCGTCGTTGGCGGATTGAAGGGTGATGCCGATGATGGTGGTGGCACCGACGGAAGGCGAAACGACGAAGCCGGAGGCTTTGCCACCGGTGCGGGTGTCGAAGTTCAAATACTTCGTGGGCTTGCCATCGATGGCGTTAGCGACGCCTTCGGAACCGGGGCTGTTGGTGGACGAAGCAAGGATCGGATCGCCTGGCTGGGTCACGTCTTGCGCGCCTGTGCCGTGCAACTCGAGCTCGGCCATTTGGAAGCAGCAGCCGTTGACAGTCTGGGTCTCGAGCACGGTCCAGCGATAGTGTTTGTAGGCTTTACAATTATCGAAGGCGAAGGACTGCGATTGGAAGCGGGCAGCGAAGGCTGGGATATTTTCGAGTTTGACAATCAATTCCCAATTGCCAGTTCCGAAATCCGTGACGGTGTCGTCGTTAGACCCCTCGAGCGTGACCACCTTGGGGTCGCGTTCGGGTGCGTCATTGGCGGACTGCATGGTCATCGCGTTGACGAGCGTTCGGCCAGCGGAGGGTGTGACCACCAATCCGGAGGCTTTTCCGCCGGTGCGGGTGTCGAAGTTCAAATATTTCGTCGGCTTTCCGTCGATGATATTCGCGACACCTTCCGAACCGGGACTGTTGGATGAGGACGCGATGACGGCGTCGCCAGGCTGCGTGACGTCAGCCGCCAACGCATTGCCGAGCAGTTCGACTTCGGCGATTTGGAAGCAGCAGCCGTTGACCGTTGCGGTCTCAACAAGCGTGAACCGGTAATGGCGGTAAATTTTTGTGTTCGGGAACGAGAAATACTTCGTTTGAAACCGTGCGGCAAAGGCGGGGATATTGTCCAGTTTGACAATCTGCTCCCAATTGCCGGTGGCAAAGTCTGTGGCGACTGGATCGTTGGATCCCTCCAGGACAACGATTTTAGGATCGCGCTCCGGAGCGTCATTGGCGGACTGCATGGACAACCCCGTGACCCGTGTCACACCGATTCCAGGGCTCACAATGAACCCGGAAGGCTTGCCACCGGTGCGGGTGTCAAAGTTGAGGTATTTGGTGGGCTTCCCGTCGATCGCATTCGCGACGCCTTCGGATCCAGGGCTGTTCGTGGAGGAGGCCACGATAGGATCGCCGGGCTGGGTCACATCTTGCGGCAGCAAGGTCCCCAACAGCTCAACTTCTGCGATTTGGAAGCAGCAGCCGTTGACAGTCTGAGTCTCTAGCACTGTGACCCTGTAGTGCCGGAAAGGTTTGGAGTTGTCGAAGGAGAATGACTGGGTTTGAAATCGAGACGTGTAGGCGGGGATATTGTCCAGCGTCGTGATCGCCTCCCAATTGCCGGAATCAAAAGCGGCGATGGTTTCGTCGTTCGATCCTTCGAGGGACACGACTTTGGCGTCGCGCTCGGGGCCGTCGTTGGCCGACTGCAACGTGATGCCCGTCACAACAGTGACCCCGATGGAGGGGGAGACCACGAAACCAGAGGCTTTTCCGCCGGTGCGAGTGTCGAAGTTCAGGTACTTCGTTGGCTTTCCGTCGATGGCGTTGGCAACGCCTTCTGAGCCGGGGCTGTTTGAGGATGAGGCGATGATGGGATCGCCGGGTTGGGTCACGTCACTCTGTGCTTGGGCCGCCAAAGCGTAAAGCAGAGAGGCGAGGAGAAGACAAAGCTTCCCGACACACTGTCGTTTTGTTTTCATGTTATTGTGTGGAATGGAATGCCGTTTCTAGAACAATTCGGCACTAGGGTCAAGACCGATCCGCTTGACCTAAACTCTTTTAAAAGGGCTGCAAACCAGAGCAAGAAAACAACAAAATGGGGGTGCTACGGGGAAGTCATCGAGGCCTCGTAATACAGAGCGTTTTCGGGGATCTTGTGGGAGGTCATATGCCCCCCCGGCCACAGGACTTCGAGCTGAACCGCCGCCGCATCCCTGCCGGGTGGTCGACTGAGGACGCAGACGGAGGAGTCTTGGGACCAATATCCCGAGCCCGCGTGGATTTCGCGCGCAGGCCCGAACGTGGCTCCTTGGCGGAGGCGTACGATGCAGCCAACTCCTTGTGGATTGACGGGATTGCCTTTCAGTTTGACTCGAATCCCCGGTCGTCCTTGGGTGTTGCGGAATAATCGTGTTCCAGCAGCATTTTGTGCCACCAGGAGGTCGGTGCGCCCGTCGTGGTCGAAGTCTCCCGAGGCCGCCCCGCGCTGCTCTCCGTAGATCAACAAACCTGAATCTT
This sequence comes from Verrucomicrobiales bacterium, assembly GCA_947487925.1. GTDB lineage: Bacteria > Verrucomicrobiota > Verrucomicrobiia > Limisphaerales > F1-80-MAGS106 > F1-80-MAGS106. The sequence goes on from CANLCA010000384.1 coordinate 2,717, forward strand.
GACCTGGCATGGAGCGAAAGGTCCCATGCCCCTCTCCCAGCAGCAGCTGGCTTCGTCCGGCGTCCAGCCGCGCCGCGCCGGGCCGAACACAGAAGAAATTTTGCGCCAGGAAGACGTCTTCGGCGCCATCTCCATCAAAATCGGCCACGGCAATGCCAAACACCGGCGACAGCTGCGCCGAAGAGGGCAGGACGCGGACTTCGAAATTATCTCCGCGATTCAGGAGGAGGATTGATGAGAGCGTGGTCGCTTCAAACTCGCGAGCTGCTGGCTGGGCGGAGTCCAAAACTTCCTTGATCACGGCCTCCGCGTAGGCCTGATGTGTTGCAAACCTCCCCGCCAGGAATGGCAGCTCGCTCACCAGGTCGACGAGGGGTCGCGTTGGCGTCAACGCCCTCCGCACGGGATCAAACACCGTCTCGATCAAGGCCAACGATTCATCGCCGCGCCAGGAGCCGGCCAAGAGTCTCAGAGGTTTCCCCACGGAAGCGCGCATCGGAGAGTTTTCACCCCAGTTCCCGGCGATCAGATCCATTTGTCCATCGCCGTCGAAATCGCCAGCCGCCACCGAGTTCCACAGGCCCGAGAGCGTTGAGAGCCAGTTTGATCCGCCAGGCTGATGAGGTTGATGGATGCGCCATTCCCAAGGGACCAAGCGTCCTCGCTCGTTCCGAAATATCCGCAGCGGCGACCATTCGCCGGCTACCACGAGATCTGGATAGCCATCCTTGTTAAGGTCGGTCCAGATAGCGCTGCTCACACAGCCGAGGGTGGCCAACGTTTTGGTGTTTATCTCATCCAGTTTCCACGATGCCCCATCGTGGCGGAGGATTGTTGAGCCTTTTGCCTCGGGCCATCGAGATCTTGTGACCCTGGCACCGACGAACAGGTCCAAGTCGCCATCGGCGTCGAGATCCGCGAGAGCCAAAGGGCCGACGCTCGAGGGCAAATCCCGGAGCAAAGGTCGCGGGGCGATTCCATCGAGGGCGAACTCTAGCAGGCATGCGGCGTTGGTGAGAGAGTCCTCATAGTGGGCGGATCCCGACAGCACACTGCTTTGGCCATTCGGAGCGGGGATGGTGACGAGTCCTGTTGTGTCGCGCGCCTGTCCCTGGCTGAAGGGTGATTGTGTCCAACGGGTGAATCGTTGGCCCGCTTCGCTCTTGAATGCGGCGAGTGTTCCGCCAGATCCTGTTCCAATCACCAGGTCTTCCCAGCCATCGCCGTTCAGGTCACTCCACGCGACCCCGGGCCCAAGTTGGCTCAACCGCCAGGGGAGCAGCGGCTGGCGTGAAAAATCGTCGAACCAGGTTTCTTGGTGCGTGTGCCCGAGCAGGTGGCTGACATCCTGGAAGAGCGGGGTCGTGGTCTTGTCTGCTCCCGGCGCGGCAGGGGAGGAAGATGTTCCCATCTCCTCTTTGATTTCGTAG
>CANLCA010000385.1 GCA_947487925.1 Verrucomicrobiales bacterium
CCCAGTCCCTGGATCGCAGGGTTGCGACCAAGCGCAAAAAAAATCTCCTCAGCTGCGCACTCCACCCGTGCCGACTGATGTTCGAACCCCACCACTTTGAGGCCTCCTTCGATCCTGCAATCCAGAAGACGGGTGTTTGTCGCGAGGCAAATCCCTTCCCGTTGGAGGACGGTTTCGAGAACCGCCGCGGCGTCGTCGTCGAAGTCGCGCAGGAGGTGGTTGCTGCGCTGAATCATGACGACTTCGACACCGAACCTGGCAAAGAATTGGGCAAACTCCACGGCGACCGAACCCCCTCCAATCACGATGAGAGATTTTGGCAGCGCGCGACATTGCAGGGCCTCGTCGCTTGTCAGGGTGCCGACCGTGATCAGCTGGGGCAGGGGAGGAGGTGCCACAGTCGAACCAGTGGCAATGATAAAATGTCCTGCGGTGAGCCGGGCGCCATTGTCGAGCTGGAGAGTGTGCGGGTCTGTAAAAGCAGCTTTGGCTCGCACCAGGGCAAACCGTCCATCGCTGAGTTGTTGCCGTCGATACGAGGCGAATTCCTCGACCATGGCGTCTTTGCGTGCCATGACTTTTTGAAAATCAAATCCCCCATCGCTCGGAGTCAGGCCCCAGAGCAAGGATCGCTGCGCGAGGTGTCGCACTTCAGATGCCCACAACAAGGCTTTAGTGGGCATGCAACCGCGCAGGATGCACAATCCCCCAACCTGTGCACCCCCCTCCACTACAGCAGTCTTGAGGCCCGCCGCAGCCGTCGTGCGCGCTGCGGCGTATCCTGCGCTACCACCGCCGACGATCGCGACGTCGTAATCAAATCCTTGATTCAACTTAGGCACGGTTCTAGTGTCTTCAATTCCACGGATTATCCAATCTTTTTCCAGAATCGACTAAACCAGAATATTCAACATGCCGTTGGCAGCGTGTGCCCTCGAGATCCATCCTAGGAAATAGAGGTGGTGGTGTGCAGAACCCTTCAGTTGTTCGACTGACCCAACTTTCTGGTGTCGAGGCAATGGATCCGGAGAGAGTGTGTCATGGGGACCCATGTCGCTCGTCGGACCCCAATCCTTGTGACGGCCAGCGTCATGCGGCGAGGGTCCGATGATTGTTGAGGATGAGGGTCTTGGTGGGAGGCATTTTAGTTTTTACTGAATCCCTGGGAATGCTATCAAACCCATTCAACTTGCATGAATAAGACAAATCACGGCGCCGTGGCCTTGCGGCGGGCTGAGGCTCGCGATGTGGAAAAAGTGATTGGGCTGGCTCAGCGTATTTGGTCGGCTCATTACACGTCAATCATCGGATCTGCACAGATCGAGTATATGCTGGCACGGATGTATTCGGCTGGAGTCATCTTGAAGGAGATCACGAGCTTAGCCATCGTTTACGAACTGGCTGAAGCGAGGGGTGATTCCGTGGGGTATTGCTCCTTCGGTCCCGGCCCCGCTCCCGGCGAGATGAAACTGCACAAACTATACGTCTTGCCCGAAAATCAGGGTGCGGGCATCGGACGGAAGCTCTTGTTAAGCGCCGCCGAATGGGGTGTCGAAAGCGCGTTCGAGAACTTGATTCTGTCGGTGAACAAAAGGAATCAACAAGCCCTTGGGGCTTATCGCCGCTATGGGTTCGTCATCCGCGAAGAGGTCGTGGTCGATATTGGTGGAGGGTTCGTGATGGATGACTACATCATGACTTCACCAATCCGCAGCCTGTTGCGAACCTCCGCTGTGGTTTGAAGCGCTGTCAGATGGTGGATGACCTGCCAGCCCCGCTGGATTCCAGCCTCTACGTTTTCAACACGGTCGTCGATGTAGAGCAAGTCCTCGCCCTTCCGCCCGGTTTCCCCTTCAACCACCCCATAAATGGCCTCCGCGGGTTTCATCGATTTGTGTTCGTAGGAGAGGATGAATCCGTTGAAATTCTTAAAGAAAGGAAAGGTGGACCGAATGTGCTGGACGGCGAGTTCGTTGGTGTTCGAGAAAATGAAAGTAGGAACGCCCGCCAACCTCAGGTCTTGGTTGAGCTGGATCATGGGGACGATTTCGGTGAACATGTCGGCAAAGAGGGAGGAGAAATCCGCGAAGGTTCCATCGAAGCCCGTTGCAGCACGGATGGTCGTGTAGAATTCATCGGTCGAAATTAAGCCAGTTTCGTAGCGATAGAGAAGCGGCGACTGATCGATGAGGGCGCGCAGATCCTCGAAGGTGGCGACTGCCCGTTTGGCGATGCCACGGATCACGATCCCGTAGTCGAAGTCCAATAGCACCTTGCCGAGATCGAAAACGACCGCCTTGGGACGTGGGTATGGCAGAGCCTTCATGATTGAGTTTGAAATGATTTCATTGGAACGACAGACCCGTAGAGGTGCTGCGAACAAGGAGCTCTGAAAGGGATTTGTCCCCCCCCTCACCAGTCCTGGCTTCCGTGCCTTCGTGATTCAAAATCTATTTGAAATTCGGAACCCCTAGGAAGGGAGCGCCCGACGGCCTTCCAGCGCTCTGTTGAGGGTCAGTTGATCGGTGAACTCGATGCCGGTGCCAGAGGGCAGGCCCTGGGCTAGGCGTGTGATGATCAAGCCAGGGCGTTGCAGTCGTTTTGCCAGGTAGAACGCTGTGGCATCGCCCTCGACGTCCATGCTCAGTGCAACAATGACTTCACGCACCTCGGCGTCGAGGGTTCGCTTGTCCAATTGGGGGATGCGCAAGTCGTCGGGTTCTACCCCATTGATGGGTGAGAGTTTGCCGCCGAGAACGTGATAGACACCCTTGAAAGAGCCGCCCTTTTCGAAAGCGAAAATATCCACGGCGCGCTCCACCACGCACAGGACGGAGCGGTCTCGAGTGAGATTATCGCAAACTGTGCAGGGCTGTTTTTCGGTGAGCGCTCCGCACAGCTCACAGGTGCCAACACGCTCGCAGGCAGACACGATTGCCTCCGCAAGCCTGCGGGCCTCCAGTGGCTCGGTTTGCGCCAGGAAAAGGGCGAGGCGCTCTGCGGATCGGGGACCGATCCCAGGCAGCTTGTTGAGCGCCAGAACCAGACTCGTGATTGGCTCCGGGAGAGTGAGCATGTGGAGGGGCGTGATCGTTGGGTTTTTGAGAGGGGATCGTCAGAGTCAGCTGAATGGGAGAGCCCTCAGCTGTCGTGGTTCCAACGCAAGGACGCCAAGGAACTAAGTCGCCAAGGAATCATGTCGGAGCTTCCTCCGGTCGCGACGGATTGGTGCCTGTAAAAACATTCCGATGAACACAGGTTCTCCTCGGCGACTTCGCTTCTTCGCGGCCCTGCGTTTAGCTCCTGATGCATAGTGACGGCCATGGGCCGAATCTCGTAGCGTGTCAACTCAGGCCAGGGATGGAAAGTCCTCCTGTGAGCTTTCCCATTTCTTGGGAGGAGACTTCCTTAGCCTGAACAAGCGCGCTATTGGCGGCTGCTAGGATCATGTCTTCGAGGAGTTGGGCGTCGGCCGGATTCAGGGCTTGAGGATCAATTTTGATGGCAGCCAGAGTGCCATCACAACGGGCCACGACCTTGACGGCTCCTCCACCGCTCGTCGATTCGATTGTTTTGGCCGAGAGATCGGTTTGGACCTGTTCCATCTGCCGCTGGATTCGAGCGGCCTGTTTCATGAGTTTTCCAATGCTGGACATGACGTGATTGTGATAGGATTCGTTGAGAATTCAAGAACTCTGAAAAAAGCTCATTCAGGACACATGAGCGGGGAGATATGTTGAAATCCGAGTTCGTACGATCCAGGAGTCCGACAAAGAAATTGAGCCGCCTTCTTTGCCGTTCTGGTTGAGTATTTCTGTTGCTCCGGTTCCAGTCAAACTGAGGCGCATCGAAGGGTGGGAATATCATTTGGCATGTGACTCGGGATTTTCAAGTATCCCGACTTCAGCAATCCCGGTTCCAGGGATTCTTGGTCACTTCGGTTCCGGCACGCGCCGTCTCTTGATAGCAGGATCGTTGCGATTGGGCTCACTCATTGATTGAGCTATCGAAGACCTAAGGTTCATGATGAGAGCAAGCGCCAATATGACTCAAATGTTTTCATAAGGGACAACATGACTCTTTTATAGATCAAATCTCGTTCGTGATTTAGGAATGTAGAATTATTATAATAGCTTAATAA
>CANLCA010000386.1 GCA_947487925.1 Verrucomicrobiales bacterium
AGGCAACGGGAAGACCTTCTCGAGTTTCGACATGGGCGGCCCCCTCACAGAACTGGCCCAACTCGCCAACCTGGCGACGCTGGTGGAAGGCCCGATTGAATACGACACGCTGAGCGGTAAGATCTTGAACTCCAAGCCGGCCAGCAGCCTGCTCCATCGCGAGTACCGCAAGGGCTGGTCCCTCTGATCGGCTCGAACAAGACCACGGTGGGCGGCAATTAGTCAGTGGAGGTGGTACGTGGCGGGCGCAACCGCTGGCCACTTGAAGGGGGCGAACAGATCCGCGTGCTGAGGTTGGTGCAGGACAGTCCGGGCTCGATGCAGTCTCGCGCCACCTTGAGGTGCGTGGTGGAACTCTGGCGGCCCGAAGCGGCGAAGAATGGGAACGCGACCATCGGAGCCAATCTTGAGAGGGGTTCGGACACTCCAAACATAAGGCCACCAAGGGCAGGACGGTTCTTGGCTTGGGCCGGCATCCCCCATTCTCACCAGGCACGTCCAAATTGAAGGAGAGAGGCAACAGTCGGGAAGGATATCCCGACTTGCTGTGAGCCATCTCATCGTTTTCCCAGCGCTCCTTCTTGCTCCAATCCATCTCCAAGGTCTATCGTGGAACTACGATTCGAAACCAAACTCCAATTGGTGAACCTGCCCATCGACGGCGGCCTGTGGTCCACCGCACTCTTTGATCCTGAAGACGCGCCGGCCACGCCCTACACCGAATAGAACTTCGACGGCGCGATGAGCGGCATGTCGGAAGCTGTGGGTCCCAAGCTCGGCAAACAGGACAGTCTGGTGAGCATGGAAATGGACGTGCCCGGCAACACCAACGGCGTGCTCTACGCGTTGGCCGGATTCTCCGGCGACCTCACCGGCTACGAGAAGGACGGCATCCTCAGCTACGAGTTCAACCTTTTTGAAGTCCAGCGCACCAAAATCAACGCGAAGGACAAGCTGCCGAAAGGCAAGACGAAGATCGAAGTCGAATAGAAGCTCGCGGCCAAAATCGGCGGCCCGATGGACGTGACTCTCAAAGTGAGTGGCAAGCCCGTGGCCCAGGGCCAGATGCCTGCCGCCATGTCGCTGCATTTCACCGGCGGCAACGAATCCTTCGACATCGCCAGCGACGAAGGCTCGCCCGTTTCGTTCGATTACTTCGACCAAACGCCGTTCAAGTTCAACGGCACCATCGGCGCGACGAAGATTGCGTATCTGAAAAAAATAAAAGACCATCAATCCGAGACACAACTCAACCGAACAAACATAAACAACCAACCATAAACCAAACCATCATGAGCAAATACCTCACCGAATTCATCGGCACCTTTTTTCTCGTGCTCACCATCGGCTGCACGGTCATTCCGGGCGCGGCGGGCGTCATTCCACCCCTGGCCATCGGCGCGGCGCTGATGGTCATGATCTTCGCGGGCGGTCATGTCTCCGGCGCGCACTACAATCCCGCCGTCACCCTGGCGGTCTTCATCCGCGGCCGCTGCGAGTCCAAGGACGTTATTCCCTACTGGATCGCCCAGGTGGCGGCGGGCGTCGTCGCCGCCGTCGTGGCGGTCTGGCTGGTCGGCAAAAGCGGCACGCCGATGGAAATCAAGAATGTCCCGGCGGCTTTTGTGGCGGAGTTCCTGTTCACCTTCGCGCTGGCTTACGTGGTGCTGAATTCTGCCACCGCCAAGGGCACGACCGGCAACTCCTTCTATGGACTGGCCATCGGCATGACGGTCATGGCGGGCGCGTTCGCGGTTGGCGGGATTTCCGGCGGCGCGTTTAACCCGGCCGTTGCCCTGGGCGTCGCCGTGATGAAGCTCGTGAGCTTCTCGCAAATCTGGCTCCACCTCGTCGCCGATCTGGCCGGCGGTCTGGTTGCGGGACTGGTCTTCAAGTTCATCAATCCCGGCGACAAGTAGAGTCCTGACTGACCGCACTGAATACAGGAACTGCGCTTTAATTGGTATCGCCGTGTTGAAGATAAGGCGAGTCGTATCCAGCGTGAGGCATCCCTGTTCGTCGAAAGCCGCCACAAGGCTGCCACCTGTCTGGCGGACAACAATCTTGGGCTTCTTTCGTAACTTTGTCGCATTTGTAACGCTTGGCCGACCAAAAAAACCAAACAACAGCGACTGAAAAGTCGGGCCGCCTGTGGCCAAGCACTTGGGAAACACTCCTAAAACCCGTCCAATACTCCGTCAAACCCATCCGCTGCTTCGTGCCTCCATTCTTTCGAAGCTTGTCTGGACTGCCGTCTTGCCTCGCCTGAGGGCTCTCTAGGCTGTCTCGTGAGCCCAATTCTTCCACACCGTTCCAGTCCTGTCACTTGGGTAGGACCAACGACTGGCGGAGCGCCCATTGATGCTTCAAACTCGCGCCGGGCTCATCAAACCGCTTGGAGCGGTGGAGGGGGATTACCAGATTTTCAATTTTTGATTGCCGATTTGCGATTGATTTCATGGGGACATCCCATGATTCAAGGGCGAAAGTGAGGCGAAAGGCCGCCATCCCATCACAGCCCATAGACTTACGAGTTGGTTCACGCGGCGTGCTGCTCCTCCAGCTATCTGGTGCTCGCACTGTGGGTGAGCGAACATAACCTGCCGCCATAGATCGTAATCCCATCAAAACTGACATTCTGCAAACTCGTGCCCCTGAAGTTTTCATCTGAGGAAATTGAGAATCGGCTTAGAAGTGTCGGTGTGATTCCACTGCCAAGGGAGTCTTGCACTTTGAAAATGATTTTGTCTTCAATCGACCGGTCATAAAGCATCTTGACTCTCCCGCCAGTCCCGTTCACAGAGTCGCCAATAACCTGCCACGTAGAGGCATCCGCACTCGTCATCACCTGGTAGGACCGTCCCTGTGCCGAGTCGAAATCATTACGGACCCCAGGACGAACCGAAAGCACCGATTCAGCGGACTGAAGTGCCATCGAGGAGAAACCCAGGCAAGAACACAGTGACAGGAGACGCAACGGGGTGAACATGGGGCGAATCCTCCCCTTCCCGCGAGCTGCCATGAAGCTGTAACAACCCCCAGGATGCCCCAGGAACGATCGCACCATCGTCCGAGGGGTGCGACAGCGGAAAGAAACTGGAGAAAGTGAGGAAGATGCTCTGTCAGGATGGCGGTTAAGGCATTTGCTGCCACATCCAGAAATCAGTGATTGGCAGGCTGAGACTGGATTGTCCAGATATCAATTCGACTGACTAATATGATCTGTGATTGCTGCCAAAAAGGCAGGACACGGGGAGGGGGTAACATGAACGTTAATGCAAGAAACAGCGACGCATCCGCTAATTGGAAAAAATATAACAAAGAACGCCACACCCAGACGTTCATTCGGAGGCCGTCTCCCTTGCATTGCAGGGTCCTGAGGAAGACGTGAAATCGCCAAGAGGATCGGGAGCAACCGGAAGCGACCGGCACTTTCGCGAGGTCACTCCGTGTTGAAAACAGGACCACGGGCTCCGTCAGTCCCTGTACCCGAGTCATGCTATCAGCCTGTTGGAGTTCAAATCGCACTGAAAAACCCTCCGCCGCCTCGCCATCACACCTTCGTTCACCGATCCGACTCCTTCCCTCATCAGCCCGTCCGCTCCCGGTTAGCGGCTCCCGCCGGAGGCTGACACTCCCCGCGCAATCGCAAAACGCATCAACGCCCCGGCGTTCTTCATCGGCCGGGCTTGTTCAACCAGGGGGGCATAGTCGGAGACTCGTTCCTCGCCTCCGCCGTTGCCCATTATTGTTAGGCGTTTCTGGTTCATTTGACTTTGGGTGGCTGGGTATTCTTCTTTTGAGGTTGAACTTTCCGGAGTTCGTAGCGAGTCCCAGCGGCTTCAAAGCTCTTCGGCGTCTCTTCGGCATCGTCACCTATCGTGGCCAGGGTCAATGTCCCGTCCTCAATCTTGAAGAAGGCTCTGACAACTTTGCCGATGCTGTCAGCCTGCGATAGTGGACAACCTTTGATGGTGGCGTGCAACTGCTTTGGGTCTTTGCCCGCAGGCAGTGTGATTGTCGTCTCAAACCAAAAGTTCTTGTCCCGATGAAAATGGAGTGAATTGCCGGTGATCGTGATGGTGATGTTGCCATCTTTCTCTTGGCCCACCATGACTCCCTCCCATGTTCCTTGTA
>CANLCA010000387.1 GCA_947487925.1 Verrucomicrobiales bacterium
CCCCGTTCCTGAAGGCCCAGAAGGAACCGTTCTTGAATCTCTTCACAAGGACGTTCCCAAAGAAGCCCCTCGACCGTGTTATAGGGAATTAAATTGACCTTCGCATGCAACCGGCGCGACAGCTCAGCAAGCGGCTTGATCTGATCATCGCCATCATTCAGCCCCTTGATGAGTATGTACTCGAAGGTGATCAAACGCCCCTTCTTCTCCTGATAATACTCGATGGCGGCAGACAGTTCTTTGAGCGGGTATTTGCGATTCACGGGCATGATCTGATCCCGGACAGGATCGGTCGCCCCATGGAGTGAAATGGCCAGACGAAACTGAGGCGGCTCGTCCGCGAGTCTTCTAATTTGAGGCGCCAGCCCGCTTGTGGAAAGGGTCATCTTGCGCGCCCCAATTCCCCCGCCCCATGCCGCGTTCAGGATGCCCAGAGCACCCATGAGGTTCTCGAAGTTGGCCAACGGCTCCCCCATACCCATAAAGACCAGGTTTCCTATCGTCCGCTCCGCTCCAACCTTGGACATCGTCTCTCCCCGCACCACGGCTTCCCTCGCACAGCAACTCTCCACCTCAATCACCTGCCCAACAATTTCCGCCGGTGTCAGGTTCCGCTTAAATCCGTCCAGCCCGCTGGCACAAAACCGGCACCCATAGGCGCACCCCACCTGCGTGGAAACACAGAGAGTGTGGCGGTCGCTCGCATCCCCATACAAAGCCGGATTTGCTGGGATCAAGACGGTCTCGATCAATGAACCGTCACCGAGTTTCCACAAAAACTTGCGGGTCGAGTCAGCGCTGCCTTGGCAACACACGGCTTCGAGGTGCAAAAACTCGTATGCCCCCGCCAGCTTGGCCCGGAGGTCCCGGGGGAGATTGGTCATCGCGTCCCAGGAGGTGACACGATGTCGGTAGAGCCATTCCAACGTCTGATCAGCCCGGTAGGCCGGCATCTTCCACTCGGCGAATTTGGCGAGCAATTCCGCTCGAGTCAGGGACCGAACATCCGGTCTGGAGGATAAGCCGTTCACCGGGGCAGGTAAAAACGGGATGCGTATTCCTGAACCATTCGCCACGTGTTGAACTGCGGAACCAACGTAGCCATAGCCCGCCGAACTTTTTGCAGCCAAGGACGGGGCAACCCCCCCGCGTCCCGATTGTAGAAACACGGAACCACCTCTTCGGTGAGTACCTCAAACAAGTTCTGGCCATCCAACCGGTCTTGTTCCTGGACGGATTTGGGGTGTGAATCCCCGCCGATCGCAAAACCGTTCGTGCCGTCGTAGCCCTCTCGCCACCAACCATCGAGGATGCTCAGGTTGAGGCAGCCGTGGCAGCCGGCCTTCATCCCGGAGGTCCCGGAGGCTTCGAGCGGCCTTCGGGGGTTGTTGAGCCAGACGTCGCACCCCGCAACCATCTGCCGGGCAACGTGAATGTCATAATTCTCGATAAACACAAGGTGTCCCAAGAGATCACTGTACTTGCTCAAATGAACGATCTTCTGGATAAATTTCTTGCCCTCATCGTCCCGCGGATGCGCCTTCCCTGCGAAGATGAATTGCACAGGACGCTGTTTGTCTTTGACGATCTGAATGATGCTCTCGAGTTGCTCGAAAATAAGCGGCGCCCGCTTGTAGGTCGCGAACCGCCTCCCGAAGCCGATGGTCAAAGCGTCCGGGCTCAAGAGTTGATCAAAGGCGATAAAATCCCTCTGGCTCAAACGCTGGCCCTGGAGCAGCAGCCGACGGCGACTGAATTCGATGAGCTCGCGGCGGAGCTTGTAACGAAGAGCCCAGAGCTCTTCATCGCTCACGAAGTTGGGGTCGAGCATGCGTTTCCAAAACTCCGGCGAATTGAGCTCCGAGTCCCAGTTTGGGACGGGTTTCTGGCGCCAAAACATCGTGCTATCACCCCCCGGGGGAGGGGCCTGTTCGGTCTCGGAGATCGCGCTCAGTTTTCGCCTCCAAAACCGCCTCACAGGCCCTTTCATCCATCCCAGAAGATGGATCCCGTTTGTGATGTGGCAGATGGGCACCTGATCTACCGTCTTTCCGGGGTAGAGACACGCCCACATCTCACGGCTCACAGCCCCGTGCAACTCGCTGACTCCGTTCGCGGCGCGCGAGCATTTCAACGCCAGAACCGTCATGCAGAAGGGTTCGTGCTGGTCCGATGGGCGGACCCTTCCAAGAGCCATGAACTCCTCGTGGTTGAGGCGTAGCTGAGTCTTAAATTTCTGTGCCACGTAGTTGATCAAATCGCTACTGAAGCGGTCGTGCCCGGCCTCCACCGGGGTGTGGGTCGTAAACAGACAGTGTTGCCGCGTTTCCTCAAAGGCTTGAGCAAAACTTTTTCCCTCGGCCATTTTCTCCCGAGTGATTTCAAGGGTTAAAAACGCGGCGTGCCCTTCGTTCATGTGGAACACCGAAGGCCGACAACCCAACTCGCGAAGCAGCCGCACTCCTCCAACTCCCAACAGGATCTCCTGCATGATCCGCGTGGTGCTGTCACCCCCGTAAACCCTCAGCGTCAGATCGCGGTAATGTGGCTCGTTCTCGGGCAGATTGGTGTCGAGCAGATAGATCGGGCATCGGCCCACGTTGACCCTCCAAGCCTGGAAGACAACCTGGCTCATCGCCATCCGGACGGAGCAGCGGACTGGATCCCCCTTGCCGTTGACCACCAGTTCCATCGGAAGATTCTTGGGGTTCAACAGGGTGTAATATTCCGTCTGCCAGTTGTCCTGGTTGATCGTCTGTTGAAAGTAGCCTTCCCTGTAGAAAAGGCTGATCCCGACAAAACCGAGCCCAAGGTCACTGGCGGATTTGGCGTGATCGCCGGCAAGCACTCCCAGCCCGCCAGCAGCGATGGGCAAGGTTTCGTGAAAACCAAATTCAGCGCTGAAATAAGCCACCGGTGTGTCCAGCAATTCGGGTGCATTTTGCCGACCCCATGTAAGCTGCTCCTTCATGTAGGCATCGAACGAGCCCAACACTCCCCGCACCCGACTGGCGAACTCAGGGTCCTGAAGCCGGACACGCAACTCGTAATCAGAAACCTCGTGGAGCACCGCCATCGCGTTGTGATAAAGGTTCTGCCAACCGCGAGGGGAGAGTTCCTGGAAGATTTCCTGGGACTCCTGATGCCAAGTCCACCAAAGGTTTCGAGCCAGCCGGGTCAAACCATTGGTCAATTCCGTGATTTCGCCCGCGGTGAGTGTTTTGTTACTGCTCATGTGTTGGAGAAACTATTTACTGATCTTCGTTCCGCTTGAAACGTCGCAAAAGCTAGACACTCCACGGCCATGCAGCAAACAAATTCAGGGCCAAAACAATCGTTGATCCTCCAGCCGCAAAGTGGTGGCTGTATTCAGCCAAAGCTTCAAAAATGGACGGGTCCAGAAACCTGGGCCTGAATCATGAACCGTTCTCGGCCAAAAGCTGAACCTGCCAGCTCATCATCCTGGCTGAATGCTCGTCCCAGCTCAGGGCCAGCTCAGCCAAATCTGAGCGTGTCGCGATCAGGGACGAATCCAACCCCAGTTTCAACGCAATTTTGTCGCGCCGCTTCCGGTATTGCTCCATCTGCTCTCCCTCAGCCCACGTCAGCCTGCGCCCCCGAGGGCGGTTGTTGTTGGGTAAATTCTCCTCCGGCAGCATCAATCCAATCCTCATCGCTTCGAGAGCCCCTTGTCGGCGCCGCTCGCGCACGTAATGCGGGAATGTGAGGGTGGAAGGTTCGTGCTCGGCCACGTAAGCCGCCATCCCGACCAGGGTCTCATGCGCGACGATGAAAAAGGGCGGCTTAGAGGCCTCAATGGCTTCTTGCTCCCGCCAATGCCACAACTCCCGCAAAACAGCCAGGGCACGAGGGGAAAGTCGATGGCTCCCCTTCAGTCGCCAACGCCCATCCAAGTCTTCTGGCTGGCAGACGGACGCTTCCAACACGCTACGCGCGCAGAGTTGTTGATGCCAGGTCAAACGGCCCTGCGCCTCTAAACTCTGTCGAAGAATCGTTGCCAGTTCAGGCAGAAAGTGGCTGTCCTTGCGAGCGTAATCGAGCATCATCCTCGGCAGTGGCCGTTGCCGCCAATCCGCTTTCTGCGCAGATTTAACCAGTTTCAGTCCAAAGA
>CANLCA010000388.1 GCA_947487925.1 Verrucomicrobiales bacterium
AACCACTACCGGTTGGGGGTACTGTCGTCAATTGAATAGCCCGGCCGTCGGATTTGCGCCAGCCGACGTTGCGAATCGAATCCACGCTGGAGTCCGTTTATCGCGTGATCTTGACCGGTATCGACGGCTCGCCCATGCCGTCTTTCGCCGATGCGACGACCGACGAACAACGCTGGGAGCTGGTGGCTTACATCGCCCAACTACGCCGAGAACATGCCGCCTCGAACGCTCGGTGAAAATCGGACAAGGAAGCCGCGGACTTCAGCGGGAAGGTTGAACTCAAAGCAGAAACTCTCAAAACACCCCGGTGAGGTATCCTTTCCATTCCATCGAAAACTCCGAGGAACTCTCTGCTGATTGGAAAATCGTTCCCGCTTAGCACTCGATAAGGTTGGAGTGAACGAGTGAATCCGCTTGAACTGGCTTCATCCACCCTCGAACACTCCGGTCCGCTCCCGTCCGAAGCGAGTCATGCGCGCGGGCGTCCAAGGCGGATCCCACACCAGCTGAACATCCACTGCCTCGATGCCCTCGAGGCTGAGCAATGCGGACCGAACACCATAGGCGAGGCTCTCCTGCATCGGGCAGCCAGGGGTGGTTAGCGTCATGGTCACGGTGACTTTGGTGTCCTCGACGACGATGCTGTAGACCAGTCCGAGGTCGACAATATTGCAATCCAACTCAGGGTCCAAGATTTGGCGCAACGTTTCGCGAAGCTTAGTTTCATCAACCGCTGCCGTTTCCGACGGCACGCTGAGCGGGTCAATCATGGGGTTCATTTGTGAGGCTTATTCTCCAGATACCTATCGAGTTTGGCGTACGCAAGCGCCGCATCAGCAACGCCATCCCACGCCTCCCAGAAGCTTGTTAGAGGGGTTTTTTCGATGTGCTGTTTTTGTTTCACGTCCCCTTCGCTGGTCGTGCCTTGTGGCTGCCAATCCTTGCCGAGCGCCGCCCGAGTCTCGCTCAGAAAGCCCCGCGCCGCCTCATCGTCGCTGCGTTTCCAGGCGAGGTAGCCTCGCAGGAAGAAGCCGCCGACGGCTTTGGGGTTAGACTGGCAAGCCGCCGCGAGCCGTTCCTCGGCGAGCTGGGTATCCCCACGAAGCAAGGCGACTTCGCCGAGAACGAGGAGCGCCCCGGTTTCTTCCGGGTTGATGGCGTGCGCACGGGCGAGTGAAGCCTCGCTCCGTTGCAAGTCATCGAGTGACTTTGCCGTCAGGGCCCGCAGGGTGCCCCACTGGGCAAACGCGCGTTGGCTTTGCCCGTTGAGGCGTTTGAGCTCCTCGAGTCGCTCGAGCGCTCCGTCCGTATCGCCTTGGCTGGCCAAACAAGAGGCGAGGTAATAAATCGAATCTTCGTGCACAGGGTTCAAAGCGAGGGCTTCACGGAAGAGTGGGATGGCTTTGGTGTTGTCCTTCCCAACCTTCATCGCGTCCATCGCCGCACGCTGCTTATTCCAGAAGTCCAACAGCCGCTTTTTCTCCGAAGCGGCAAGTATTCCGGCGGTCTTCGAGGCAGGAATCCTGCCGCTTGATGGAAAACCTCCTGGCTCCCGCAGAGCAATGCCAGATGTCCGCATGACCACTGGTTTTGGTGGCGCAGACTCGCCTTCGACGAGTTCATAAACTGAATCGGCGTCGAGATTCTCAAACACATTCGTAGCGCCGGCGTGCCATCGAACTTCGAGACGGTCCACCTTTGTCGAAGCGCCCAAACCAAAGTGCAGGGTCCGGCTACTCTGTGAAAGGTAGCTGACGCTCGAGACACTCCGGCGTAGAGTCACGCCGCCAACATGTGCTAGGACCTTCGATCCATCGCCAAAGCCGACAGGCCTGCCTCGAGCATTCTGACTGCGCAATCTCACTTTGAGCCAATGGCCGGTCTGCATCTCGTTTCGGAAAAGGCGGACCCCTTCGCCAAGATCCGCGATGACGAAGTCCATGTCCCCATCGTTATCGAAGTCGGAGACTGCAAGACCCCGGCTGACATGCTTTTCCCTCAGACCCGCATGGAGCGGTGCGATGTTGTGGAAGTATTGCGCCCTTCGATTCCAGAACAGCAGAGTGTCCTGGGGCTGAAGCTTCCTCGGCGCAGGACCGTCCTCCTCGAGAGTGCTGCCGTTAGCCACCACAAGATCCAGCCAACCGTCGCCGTCGAAGTCCACAAATTCCGTACCCCAGCCGACGTAAGGCAGGGCAATTTGACCCAAGCCCTTCATATCGGCAATGTCCATGAACCGAATCGGATATTTGTTCGTCACACCCGAAGTGATCGGGCTCTGCCCATTCCGCGTCGCGTTTGTGAGAGCCACCATGGCATTCGCCACGGATTTTCCGTTGAAATCCGCCCACAGATTGTTGTAGAGCGCGTTCTCTTGAGCGACCCAATGTGAGATGAACAGGTCGTCGTCACCATCGCGATCGTGATCACCGACCGCCAGGCCCATCGCGCTGCGATAATCCGCCACGAGCGCCTGGTGGCTGATGTCCTCGAACTTCCCGCTGGTGTTATGGAAAAACACATTGTCGGAGATGTCGTTGGCCACATAGAGGTCCTGCCATCCATCTTCATCGAAATCGTGCCACAGGGCCCCCAGGCTTCGGCCCTCAGGGTTTGTCACCTTGAGCGCGGGCGCCACATCGGTGAATAAACCTTTGCGGTCGTTGTGAAACAGTCCATTGATCCCGCCATTGAAGGACGCGGGATTCAGGGTGAACGGCACGCTCGAACTTATCTGTGACGAGATTTTGTCGCGGTCCTCAGCCGCAACCACGTAATCAATGTAACCACAGACGTAGATGTCGGGCGCGCGGTCGTTGTCGTAGTCGCCCCACGACACACCAGTCCAAAAGCCCGGTGGATTCGGAAAGCGCGAGTCGCGCACAAACTTGCGTCCGCCCGAATCATCGGCTTCATTATGATACAGAAGAAGCGCCTGGTAGCCGCTCACGACGAGATCGAGAAACCCATCTCCATCCGCGTCGCCCCAAGCGGCGCCGTTGCCATGGATGCGGAGTTCGGGGAAGCCGGCGTGGCGGTGGAAAACGCCGTTCCCCAGGTTTTCAAACAGCGCGCACGGTTCAAGTTGCACCTCCGAAAAGTTCAAGGCGCCGCCTGCGCTCACGAGAAAAAGGTCGTCGTCACCATCGTTGTCAAAGTCTCCCCAAGCCAGGCCCGGACCTATATCCTCGGGCATCTCCGCTGTTCGCGATCCGGCAAAGTTGCGGAAACTAGCCAGTCCCGCGACCCGTGTGACATCCGTAAAGCGGGGCTTAGGGGTCTCCGGCGGCAATTGCCGCACGAGCTCGCTGGTGATGTCGGCGTTGGCTTCGTCCGGGCGATACTGTTCTGGTTTCGACTGCCGGAATGTGCGCCAGACGAGGAGCCCTCCGACAATCAAGCTGGCCAGCAGCGCGACGATTGTCCAGCGGAGCCGCCGCCGCCGCGGAGTCAGAGAGGGGCTCATGGCTTCTCCTCCGCTAGAACGTTGCCAGTCTGAGTGGAGGACCCGAGCATGGCTTGCTTGCGTGGCGTCACTTTCACCGTGGCGGTCGCGCGCGCAATTTCTGTCACCGGGGCAGTCAGTTGGTTCGTCTCACCAAAGAGATAGTTCAGCAGGAATTGATCCACCTTCCTGTAATTCAACACCACAACGATGCGATACTCTCCAGGCGCGTCCAACGCGGGCACTGCGGGAGTCGGAACCTCGAAAGTGTCCGCACGGAGAGCGGGGGCGTTTGTGCCGTCCTTCGCCAGCGCACCGGAGCAAGGAATCTGGAATGCCACCTGGTCGGAGTAACCCGGGAAAAGCGCTCGCCGATAGCGTACCCCCACCATCTCCCAGAGGTTGTGGCGATCGATAAGGTTTCCGTGCTGATCCACCGGCTCGGCTTTGAAGAGAAACGTGCCCGGCTGGATGAAGTTTTTCGAGTCACGCTTGCCCGAAGCCCAGACCGCGCGTCCGCGGTCATCGGTCACCGTGATCTCAAGCCAGCTCTGGATGATATCGAGCGGGCCGGTCGGGAAATCGTGCCCAACCTTGTTCGAACCCATCGTGACTTTAAGGGGGATTTGCTGGCCGGGCGCGACGAAGGATGGGACGGTGAGCTGTACGGTGACAATGGGGCC
>CANLCA010000389.1 GCA_947487925.1 Verrucomicrobiales bacterium
TTAGGACCCACGGGAGCGTTGGTATAAACCACCGTCTCGCTTCCTCCACGCGTGTTTGAGCGATCCGCCCCCGCCAAAGCGGCCGTGTCCAAATTGGTGATCGCAGGGTTCCTTGAAACATAAAGATCGATGTCGGCATCAAAATTTCGCGGCCTCGAAAGGTTGGGCGGCACGAACGTGATGAAGGCGACATTCTCCCCGTTGGTCAGCGAAGTGCTATAGGGCTGATTCGTCGAAAAAACATTGGTGAACACATAAAAGCTCCACTGATTTGTCACTCCATTGTTGGGGACGATCGCGCCCCCCAGCAGAGGCGAATTCGCTCCAGCGCGCTGGCTCAACAACGGAGCGCCGTTTGTGGGATAAAAGATCTCGGCCCGTGCCGGTGCGATACGAGGAAGCGGCTTCAGACGCACGGGCTGCCCGCCGGAGGAGGCGACCAGGGCAAAATCCTGAACGACACCGTTGGTGTGCGCTGTGACCGCGTTCACGTTCACCCTCTTGGCAGTCACGGTCACGACATAATCATTCCCGGTAGGATGGCCTACGTAGACATTCTCGACGTTGTTCACCAAATCAGAATAGATACTCGAACTGGACTGTCCGCCTTGCAACGGGGACGTGAAGTCCGATCCTTCGGGGATCAGATTCCCATAGAATACCTCCTTGGTGACAGTATTGGACACGACCAAATCGAGGTCATTGACGAGCTTGATCGCGGCATTTGGGTTCCCGGGCGGATCGGTCCAAACAAGGGTGAGTCGCAGCGGCCCTGACAAGGCGGATTGGACCGAGGCGTTCGTATCGATTTGCCACGAGAGAGACTGGCCTGTTGCCAAGGCGTTTGTCGCACCGCTTTCAACAAAACTTCTGTTGGCATTTTGCTTAAGGTCCGAAGCAAGAGCGGATGAAAGGCTGCCCTGGACTTGAACCTCACCCCATCCCTGGTAGTTGATGGTGTTCGCCACTTGAAAATCGTAAATCGAATCTGCGGACTTCGCGCCGTTGATCACCAACGCTTTCATCAGCGCGGGCGTGTAACTGACCTTATTGCTTTCGAAAAGCTGCTGCATCAATGCGAGCATGCCTGAAACCACACCTGCCGAAACGCTCGTGCCAGAATCGAATCGATACGAAGGAGCCAGGTCGTCGTTCAGTTTTCCAAGCTCCTGAAAATAGGTTCCGCTGGCGTTGGTGGTTGTGAGGATGGTCACCAGATCAAAGGCGACGGGTCCGGCGGTTCGGTTTCCGATGCTAAAATGGAGCTCCCCCGGGCTCAGTGCCCTGTCTCCCGGCATTATAATCTGACCATCCTTGAGAAAATCGCCGTCCACAGGAGGGCGGTTATAAGCCACATAAATCGGGAGAGGCGGCAGAGGCTTCGGAGAAGCAGGGTTGGCTAATATTTGGACGTCGAAACCGACCGCGTTGTCGGGTATAAAGAACACGTAAGCATTCTTTTCACCGGAGGCCACGAACTGGCCTGTAAACTTGGCAACCTGGGGGATGGGCTCGGAGGTCACGTTCGTCCATCCCTTGGAGCGCGTGGAAACCACAAATGAACCCGGGGCGACCACGTCGGGTTTGAAGCGGCCAAACTGGCCCTCCTGCCCAATGCCCACATTACCCCGGCTCGAGAAACTGGCGACCTGATGGTCACTGTCGGTGGCATCCTTGAAAACAGTGTTTGTCACAGAGCGCTGAGGGTCATTGATATCCTTCACCACCACTTCGTTCGTAATGGTTCGACGCGACTCCAAGGCCCCGACCGTAATCACGTTTTTGCCGGTTGCAGGAGATATGAGGCCGTCCGGTTCACCCCCGGTTCCATCCTGGTTTCCAAACCCTGAGTTGCCCGCTGCAAAGACGTAGATCATGGGTTGAGCGCCTGGAACCTCCGGCAAGGCATCTCGTACTGCAGCGTCGTAGCTTGCCGCGGCAAGATCGTAGTCCCTGCTGCCCAGGTAGCCCCAGCTGTTATTCGAGATCATCGGGTTGGTTTTCTTGAACAACACGTAGTTGGTTCGAGCAGCCGACTCCTGAAGAACCGCGTCGGTTGTCAACGGGCCTGTTGCCAAACTGACGGGCTGCACAAACAGCTTGGAGGCAGGCGCCACGCCCCGGAAATTTCCTGCCGCCTCCGAGCCCGACGGCGCCTTGGTGAGGTTCGTCGACGAACTGCCGCTGCCGGCGATCACACCCGCAACGTGAGTGCCGTGGCCGTTCTTGTCGACCAACGTTGCCGGGTCGGAAGCGAAGACGCGACCGGCAAGGTCTCGATGGGTCGAGTCCACCCCCGTGTCATTCACATTCACCCAGACATTGCTGCCGTTGAGCCCAAGGTAGCCATTGGTCGATCCAGTGGAATCAGGCGCCAAACCGACGCGTACCCGCGTGCGATCATTCATCGCCATACGAGTCCGGAGTATCTCCACCGACTGCACCGACGAAAGTCCTGCAATCAGAGCGAGCTTTTGCGGTGCGGCATCCACCGTGAGCACGGGCCCAAAGGGGGATCGATCCCCGTGTTGAACCTCGAGGCCCATGCCGCTCAATTCGAGGCGGGCAACGTCCGCGCTCCCAGGAAAAAGACCCAGCTTCAGCGGAAGCGAAGCGTCGGAGTCAGACTGGCCAAGGGCCAGTGGCAAGAGGTTGTAATCCAATTTGTAATAAGGTTCAAACGGCAGGATTGCCCGGACCCGGGATCGACCGCGCAACGCCTCAGCCTGAGCGTTGTTCATCCGGACCAGATACGCGTTGTTGGGAATATAGGCGATGACCTCTGCTTCCACTTCCCTCACCTGCGCCCGAAAGAACTCGTCAGCGAAGCCTTTCGCCTGGACCACAAAACTGCCTGGATCACCCTTCGATTTCAAAGCTTCAGGAACCTCAGCCCCCTGGCCCAAATCCGTATCGATGAGCGCATTTCTTAACAACACCGCCGAATCCCGGCGCGCCAGCTGTTGCATGGAGTCGGGGGAATTGCGAAGTCTGTAGGGAAATTGTTGATCGGCAATCGACGCCGGCTTGTTCGTGGAGCCGAGATTCTTGGGGCCTGGAAGCTGCGAACCTCCTGGGGACCCGCCGCCAGGCACGCCGACCCGATTCCGGGAAGCCACAGTGAGCAAGGGAAACGGTCCCGAAGGCGAAAGGGCCACGCTGGGCTTCAAGACCCGTGGCGCGGAAAGCTTCTGCCGGTCGCGCACGCTGTTGCCCAACCTGGCAAACAAAGCCGCTCCCACGAGCAACGCCAGACTTATCCCAAACCACGTTCGACTGCTCAAGCGCATCTTCAGACTTTTCCTTATTGACCCCCGGCTACTCCGCCGGGAGAACATTGAAGCTCTCAACAACCGACCTCATGTTTTCGACAGGTCCATCGAAACGAATCAGAGTTTTGGTCACCACTTCTCCGGTGACCTGATAATTCGTGCAGATTTGAAAAAACGGCCCAGGAACTTTTACGATTGAAGATTCCGCGGGCTTCAGCGATTGGCCGAAGGCATAGACCACGACACGCGGCTCATCAGCCTTTAGCAAGGACAGAAACCGGTTCGGCAATTCTTCGTAAACCAAATCAGACACGTTATTCGCTCCGACGGTTTGGATCGTTGCGAGCACCCGTGGTGAAAGCATGGTCAGCTCAGGCGTCGAGAGCACCGAGCCCAGGGTCGGGAAGCGGGAGCTTGGATAGTTGCTCCGGGATCTGTTGACTCCCTCAACCACCAATTTCAACTCCAACGAGCCGGGCACAAAACCCGTGTGCAAACCGTTGCTCAGGTAGTTGCCGCTGAGCACAGCCGCCCACGCCGCGCTTTCGCCTTGGTTGACGCTGAGCAACCCGCGAGCGGCGTTTTCGTTCGAGGCAACCGTGAACAAGTCCGGGATCCGCCAGTCGTTGGTTGGGTGGGTGCCCGGGTGGCCGGACCAGACCGCCCAATCATTCGTGTAGATGCCGGATTTCAAATAAACAGTCTGCCACGGAGTTCCTCGATGAACGGTCCCCAAAAGCCCGATGTTAGCGAATTTCTGCGACGGGAACTGCCACCAATCAGAAGACGTGATAGAAGCATCCTGACGGGTTGGATCACCCACCTCAGCGGTCTTGTTGGGATTCCCTAA
>CANLCA010000390.1 GCA_947487925.1 Verrucomicrobiales bacterium
AAATTGAAGGTCGAAAATCTGATAGTTAAAGAAGCTGTTGCTGGAGCAGGTCCGACGCTAAAAAGGTTCACACCAAAGGCCAGAGGATCCGCGGGACCGATCCTCAAACGCAGCTGTCACATTCGCGTCGTGCTTACCGATAACTCCGATAAATAACCGTATGGGTCAGAAATCAAATCCAATAGGCCTTCGATTGGCCTTAACGCGGGACTGGCGGTCAAAGTGGTTCGCAGAGAAGAAGGATTTTGGAAAGCTGCTTACTGAAGATCGGAAAATACGAGACATCCTCAAGCGGAAGCTTGAATCCGCCTCCGTGCCCAAAGTGGTGATTGAGCGGGCGGCCACCCGATGTCGGATCACGATCTATACGGCGAGGCCCGGCGTGGTCATTGGGCGCAAAGGCGCGGAGATCGACAAGCTCAAAGAAGAGTTGAGCAAGATGACAGGGAAAGAGATCTATGTGGACATCCAGGAGATCAAGACTCCTGAGTTGGACGCCCAGCTTGTGGCTGAGAATATTGCCCTGCAACTTGAGAGGCGAATTTCATTCCGCCGAGCGATGAAAAAGGCGGTGCAAACGTCGATGGATTTTGGGGCGGAAGGGATCAAGGTTCGATGCGGCGGAAGGTTGGGAGGAGCCGAAATATCCAGGGTGGAGACGTATCATGAGGGTCGGGTTCCTCTGCATACATTGAGAGCGACCATCGAGTATGGTTTTGCAGAAGCCAACACGGTTTACGGAAAGCTGGGAATCAAGTGTTGGATATGCAAGGGAGAAATGAAACCCGAGAAGGCCCCACAGCCAGCGACGGGAGTGGGTTTACCGGTGAGATAGCAAGACCGCGGCCTGACTCGGTGAGGGCTGCAACGGGCAACAATTTTAAGTAACGGAGAACGACTATGGCGATGATGCCGGCACGGGTGAAGTATCGCAAAATGCAGCGAGGTAATCGCAGCGGGCTTGCCTCGAGGGGAGCTCACGTTGCGTTTGGCGAGTACGGCTTGCAGGCCCTCGAGCGCTGCTGGTTGGACAACAAGCAAATAGAGGCCGCGCGCGTTGCGATTACCCGTTTCATGAAGCGACGCGGAAAGGTTTGGATCCGGATATTTCCTGATAAATCCTTTACGAAGAAACCATTGGAAGTGCGGATGGGGACCGGCAAAGGCGGAGTTGAAGGGTGGGTTGCCGTCGTGCGTCCTGCGAACGTCCTTTTTGAAGTCGACGGGGTACCCGAGACGGTTGCGCGGGAATCGATGAGATTGGCGGCGACCAAGTTACCCATCAGGACAAAATTTATTTCGAGGCATAAACTGGCTTGATTGACCTATGAAACGAATCAAGATTTCTGAAGTTATGGATCTTACCGAGGTGGAATTGATCGCGAAAGGCCGTGATTTTCGCCAGGAGTTGTTCAACCTCAAGCTGCAACAGGCAAGCAGTCAATTGGAGAAACCCGCAAGCCTGAGGGTCATCCGAAGAAATATCGCTCGAGTGGAAACTGCGCTCTCTGGCATTCGCAATCGAGTCGTTAAAGCCTAAGCCTATGTCTGAATCTGAAAGCAAGCGGGGCCAACGGAAATCACGCGTTGGGGAAGTCATTTCCAACAAGATGACAAAGACCATTGTCGTGCGTGTCGAGAGGCGTTTTCAACACCCTAAATTCAAAAAGGTGGTGACAAGCTACGCCAAGTTCTACGCCCACGACGAGAAAGAGACGGCGAACGTTGGAGACCGAGTAAAAATTGAGGAAACGAGGCCACTGTCCAAAACGAAATCATGGCGTCTGGTGGATGTGGTGGAGAAGGCTGGTGAGGTTGCCGCAGTGGTGGTTTGACCGAAGGAAAGATTATGTTGCAGATTAGGTCCATTCTTGACGTGGCTGATAACTCCGGCGCAAAGCGAGCCGCCACCATCGGCGTTCTTGGCAAAAACCAGAAATACGCCCGTGTGGGAGATGTGATCAAAGCCCACATCAAGGAGGCGTCGCCAGATGGTACCGTAAAGAAGGGCGAGGTCGTCAACGCGGTCGTGGTTAGAACGAGACAGCCTATCCGACGAAGCGACGGTTCCTACCTCACTTTTGATTCGAATGCGATCGTGATCATTGATAAGGACAACAATCCGCGCGGGACACGAATCTTCGGTCCGGTGGCCAGAGAGTTGCGCGATCTGAAGTTCATGAAGATTATTTCCCTGGCTCCAGAAGTGATTTGAAGTTATGTCGACATGTCATGTTAAAAAGGGTGACGAGATCGTTGTTATTTCTGGCTCCGAGCGTGGCAAGCGCGGAAAAGTCATCAACGTGCAACCCGACAAGAACCGGCTTATTGTGGAGGGCATCAAGCTGATAAAACGCCACATGAAGAAAAGCTCGCAACACCCTGAGGGCGCTATCGTGGAGCGTGAGGGAACCATCCACGCGTCCAACGTGGTGAAGGCCGAAATTTTCGATGCCCGCACGGTGAGGACAGCCCCCAAGAATTCCAACGCCTAGTCTACAATGAACTCCCGTCTGTATAAAAAATACATTGAATCAGTCAGAACGACGATGTTGGCATCGCGGAAGTATAGCAACATCCATCAGGTTCCCAAGCTGGAGAAAATAGTGGTCAACATGGGAGTCAGCGCTTCCTTGGAGAAGGGCGCTATCGATGATGCTTCGAAGGATCTGACCATGATTACTGGGCGCAAGCCGGTGATCAACAAGTCGCGAAAGAGCGTTGCCAACTTCAAGTTGCGTGAGGGGCAGGCGATCGGTTGCCGGGTCACTCTTCGTCGCGACGTCATGTATGAGTTTTTCGACAGGCTTGTGGCGACCGCGCTTCCACGAATCAGGGATTTCAGGGGCGTCTCAAGGCGCTCGTTCGACGGACGGGGCAACTATTCGGTTGGAATATCGGATCAGACAATATTTCCAGAAATTGATTTGGACAAGATCAAGCGAACGCAGGGGATGGATGTCATCATTGTGACGAGCGCTTCAAGCGACGATGAGGCTCTGGAACTGTTGAAGCTGATGGGCATGCCGTTTGCAGATAAAAGGTAAGAAAGTATGGCAAAAAAATCGTGGATTGAACGAGAGAAGCGGAAGCGCGCGACTGTTAAAAAGTTTGCGGCTTTGCGCGCTGAGTTAAGGGCCAAGGGAGATTACGTGGGTATCACGAAACTGCCCAGAAACGCGAGCCCCGTTCGGCTGACCAATCGTTGCTCGATTACCGGGAGAAGGCATGCCTACATCCGCAAATACGGCTGTTCCCGACTCACATTCCGGGAAATGGCCCTCTCGGGGATGATCCCCGGGGTGACAAAAGCTAGCTGGTGAGATTGATATATGACTGACCCAATCGCCGATCTTTTGACCAGGATACGCAACGGGAGCACCGCCCTCCTCCCGGAAGTGCAGCTGGCTCACTCAAACATGAAGGAGAGCATCGCTCTGATCCTGCTGAAGGAAGGGTATGTGTCCGATGTTCAGATTGGCGCGAACCCCCTGAAAACACTGAAGATAAAACTTAAGTACGACGGCCGCAAGGGCGTCATCACAGGGCTCAAGAGGGTAAGCCGACCTGGATTGCGTCACTACGTCAACGCCTCAAATATTCCACGCGTTTTGGGTGGAATGGGACTGGCTATACTTTCGACGCCAAAAGGTGTGATGACCGGTTCGGAAGCAAGGAAGCAGAACGTAGGCGGGGAAGTTCTGTGCAACGTTTGGTAAGGCTAACAGGAGATTTTATGTCTAGAATCGGAAAATCGCCCGTGGTCATCCCGGCGAAAGTCAAAATCGAAATCAAATCTGGCCTCGTGCTCGTGGAAGGACCCAAGGGCAAGCTGAGCTTCAACATTCCAAAGCATACTGCGGTGGCAGTGGGTGGGAGCGAGTTGTTGGTGAGCCGAACGGCCGAGCATTCGGAAGCCCGGGCGATGCATGGCCTTTGTCGGAGCATCCTGAACAACATGGTGAAGGGGGTTCATGACGGATTTGTTAAGAAGCTTGAGATCCACGGCGTTGGGTTCAAGGCTGCGGTGCAAGGTAAGATTGTGAATTTGAGCTTGGGCTATTCGCACCCCGTGAACTATCCGATTCCGGACCAGATCAAGGTGACGGTTGACGAAG
>CANLCA010000391.1 GCA_947487925.1 Verrucomicrobiales bacterium
GCCACCTCCAAATCCACCTATGAACTCCTCTAAGCCTCGTGAGTCCCGTTCAATGGGGCCCTTCAACTCCCTCCTCAAGATCAATCTTGCGCTGGCGCTGGCTGTCGCTCTGGCTTCGTGCTGGAACGATGGTCTCGGTGCTGAAACTCGCGCGACGGAGCCCACCCTCGACACCTTTGATCCCCAGAAGATCGATGCGTTCCTGAACGCCGAGGTTCGTCAGAAGGGCCGTGTGGGGCTGTCGGTGGCGATCGTGCAACAAGGGCGCGCCGTGTTGACAAAGGCCTACGGAAAACGATCGCTCGAGGAGGGGATCGATGCCGACGTGGACACCTTGTTCGCAATCGGTTCGGTGACCAAGCAGTTCACTTGCGCGTGCGTCCTTCTTCTAGCCGACGACCGCAAGCTGGCCCCGACGGATAAGGTGTCGAAGTATTACCCCGGGCTGACGAAGGCGGACAAGATCACGCTGTTGGACCTGATGAATCACACGTCTGGTTACCCGGACTATTATCCACTCGATTTCGTGGATCGCCGTATGCAGCGGGCGATTTCACCAGACGAATTGATCCGTGAATACGCGGGAGGGAAGCTGGACTTTGACCCTGGAACAAAATGGTCCTACAGCAACACGGGCTACATACTTCTCGGTCGGATCGTGGAGAAAGTGAGCGGCCAAAGTCTGGGGCGATTCATGGAGCGACGAATTTTCAAGCCGCTTGGGATGCACCACACGCGCTACGAGCCTGAGATGGAGGACAAACGACTCGCCAAGGGTTACACAGCCTTCGCCACTGGGAAACCTGAGAAGGTGGATCCCGAAGCTCGCGGGTGGCTTGAGGCTGCCGGGGGCATCTACTCCACGCCAAGCGACATCGTGAAATGGGATCTTGGGCTCATGGACGGAAAGATTTTGAAGCCCGCGACGATGAAGTTGATGACGACGCCGCGAGAGCTTGCGGACGGCCGGATCACTGATTACGGCTGCGGGCTTGGTGTGAGCGTGAGGAACGGGCGACGGGTCTGGGCTCACACGGGGGCCGTGAGCGGGTTTGCCGCGGCAAACTCGATGGTGCCTTCAACTCGGTCCGCGATTGTGATGATGGCGAACAAGGAAAATGGTCTTGGGGGTCTGCCAGGGAGACTGGTTGCCCTGATGCTGAAGGATGAGTCCGCCGTGCCTAAGGTGGCCGGTCGCGGCGCCGATGAAGTTGCCCGAAACCTGTTCGAGGCCCTGCAACAGGGGAAGGTTGATCGAACGAAATTCAGTGAAGAGTTCAACCTTTTCTTGACGGACGAAAAGCTTGGCAAAGCGGCCACGCGACTCGCGCGCTACGGCAAGCCTCTGAAAACCGAAGTTCTCAGCACAAATGAGCGGGGTGGCCTGGAGGTGACGCGCACGAGTTTGCAGTGCGCCTCCGCAAAATTCGTCGTGCTGATGTACCGTCGGCCCGATGGAATTGTGGAGCAATGCTTCGTGGATGAGGAATGAGCCGTATCAATGCGGTCGGAGATTCACGCAAAGGCGCAAAGGCGCGAAGACGCAAAGGGTCTCCAATGTTGTTGGCAACGAAGATTGGGGCACCACTAAATCGGATTAAAGATTGGATTCAGCACGGGCTTGTTCCTGCCCGCTTTTCCCCCTCCGTGCCTCAGCGACTCCGTGGTGCGAAAGCCATTTCATTTGAACCACCGAGGCATTGAGGCACAGAGAGGTGCAAACATTGAAACCGGATGCGTCCGCCAGAAGAGCCATGAAAATCGCCGTGGGTTCCCAGCGGTCATTGACAGAGATCTCACGAGCAGGCATGAATGGACCATCTTCCATGAGACCGAGTTTTCAACCACCCATCGCTCACATCACTCATTCTTGCGAAACCGGCACTGTTTTTGTGCCGAAGCGGCCGCGACAGGCCTTCACGCTGATTGAACTCCTGGTTGTCATCGCCATCATCGCGATCCTCGCGGGGATGCTGCTGCCCGCGTTGGGCAAGGCAAAACAGAAGGCCCACGGGATTGTCTGCTTGAGCAACCAAAAGCAACTGACCCTCGCGTGGACGCTTTACGCGGACGATCACAATGACAATCTGGTTTGGAACGATTTGACGGCGGATGGTTCCGGCTGGGTGCGCGGAGTCCTCGATTACAGCGCTGCCAATCCGCACAACACGAACATCCTCAATCTCAGCAACCCAGATTACGCCAAACTCGCGCCTTACACGAAATCGACCGGCATCTACAAATGTCCGGCGGACCGGAGCTATGTCCTCATCAAAGGCCAGAGATTTCCACGCGTGCGGAGCCTCTCGTTGAGCCAGGCAATGAACTCGAGGAATGACTGGCTGAGCTTTCTGACAACCAAGAAGTACCGTGTGTTTCGAAAACTTTCTGATATCACGCCGATGGGCCATTCGCAGGCGTACGTGTTCATCGACGAACATCCCGACAGCTTGAATTATGGGGATTTCGCGGCGACGATGTGCGACGGAGTGGCTGCCTCGCGCTATCACATCATCCATTACCCCTCCAGCAGCCACAATGGCTCGGGCGGACTGAGCTTCGCCGACGGTCATGCCGAGATCCACAAGTGGCGGGATTCTAGGACGAAACTTCCCTGGAAAAACCAAACGATGGCGTTGGTGGTCCCTTCTCCAGGGAACCTCGACACGCTCTACATGTCCGAGCACGCCTCAATTCGTGAAGAGTAGAGCCTTGGAGAAAGGCTGAAGGCAATCAAGTGTTGAGCAGAACCAAATCGAGTCCCTGCGCTTTGAATGACTTGAAATCGTGGTCGAGGGTCACCAGGCGCAAAGCGCCGCCGATCGCAAAGGATGCCAGGTAAGCATCCATCCAGACTTTCGGTGAAGCCGTGTCTCGCGAAGCCAGACGATGCCAAAGCTGCGTGGTCCCCGGTGGTTCCTCCCGTTCATAGACTTGATGCAGCGCCAGCAGGGCGTGCAAAGCCACAAGGGCATCGCGATTGGTCAAGCCTTCCGCACCGTAAGTCTTCAGGAGCTCGGGACTTGATGCTAGACGCAGAAAACTCTGCTGCGTGGATCGGCAAAAGATTGCCGGACTGGCAGGTGTCGCTTCCTGGAGGACTCTCCGCGCCTTTTGGTGGAAAGGATGTGTGGTGAAGATCGCCGCGATCCACACATTGGTGTCAAAGAGAAATCCCGGCACGCTTCGAGTCCTCCTTGGTTTGGGATTCCTGTTCGAGCGCCAGTAGCGTTTTCACGCTCATGAGAGTTGCGGGAGCGTTGGGAGCACACCTGATAACCGGAAGTCCTTTTTCCCCGATCATCACCCTCTTGCTGGTCGGCCTTTTGTCCGCCTCAGCAAGGGGTGGCATTCCGAGCCCCACGCGCAGGAATTCCGCAACAAGATCCTTCACGGTCCGCCTCTGGATGACTGCGCGCAATTTCACCGCCCTCACTAACTCATCCGGCAAATCCAGTGTCGTTTTCACTCACCCAGCTTCCCAGCTTCCCAGCTTGATGTCAAATTAAGCGTTGGTTTACCTCCACGTCTCCGGATGCGGCTCATTGTCGTGGTTCCAGCGTTTTCGCATTTGCTCGGTGGCACCAATCCAATTGGTTTGTCTGGCCAATTCGACGTGGCCGTCGCAAAATACCATGTTCGCTTTGCCTCGATGCCACTTGCCAACACCTAAAGTGGATGCGTTGAGGTATCTTTGAAACACATCCTCCACGGAGCAGCCGATGGCGATCATGTCGAAAGGGGCGCTAACGCGTGATTCAGGACAATCAACTCCAAGTCCCAGATTCTTTGCTGGATCTTGCCAGGGATCGAGGGGGCGGGGGCCGGCCAGTCGTATCACGTTCCAAATGCATTGTAAGCGTAGGGAGGTCTTGTAACAAATGCCTTGAGGTCCTCGATGTCACCGCCCCAATGCGGTGAGATGATCTCTCTCCGGCCCTCGGTGCAGAGAAACAATTCTTCGAACGGGATCTTCGTGGTTCGCAA
Source organism: Verrucomicrobiales bacterium (assembly GCA_947487925.1). GTDB lineage: Bacteria > Verrucomicrobiota > Verrucomicrobiia > Limisphaerales > F1-80-MAGS106 > F1-80-MAGS106. Next base: position 3,988 of record CANLCA010000391.1, read on the forward strand.
TTTGGTCGTGCCGAGTGCGTAGGGTTCAAGCTTAACGTACCACGTGCCTGGAATCGGTTGGCCGCCAAGATCGCGGTAGAATGGGTACTTGCCGCTGCTGTCGACATAGAAAGCCAGCGCGACCCC
>CANLCA010000392.1 GCA_947487925.1 Verrucomicrobiales bacterium
TCCGGTTTCGGGATCCAAAAGGGGAAAATCGTCTCAACCCCGTCCCGCTGTGGCTCGAACGGATCCAGGTCGAAGGTGGAGCTGTCGTATTCGACCTCCAACTGATGGAGCCAGTCCAGTTTGTGGAGCATGAAGCCGGCGCGGAATCCAACGGCCCCCCATTCCCTGAGCCGCTGATTGATGGCGGTCGCCTTGCGTCGAAACTCCCCTTCGGACCGGAACAAGGATCCATCGTAATGGAGATCATGCACGCCGACCTCGAACCCATTCCGTGTCAGCCACGCCAGCAACTCAGAGGGAACCTCGTAACCGCCGTCCGGGATGAAATTGAACACGGAACGAAAGCCATGTTTCATCTCCAATTCGGCGAGCTGACGACACCGCGCCAAACCCTTGAGCCCCTCCACATCGTGCGAGAGAACAAAGGCAAACTGCTTCTCGCCGGGCCAGCCCGGCCAATGTTCCGGAGTCCGTCCGCTGGCGTCGTCGATGGGCCAGATCCCCGCGCACCGTTGCAGAATCTGCTCCGCACGCCAGCGCCGGAACTCCAACCGCAGCGGAGCCGGGATGAACGGCTTCAACTTGTAATACAAATTCCGCATCACCATCGCATTTTCCTTGGAGCCTGTCTGATACAGGCTCATTACCCCTCCCATGCCAGCGCCCCGACATATCCCGGCGCCGGGACAAACCCTAGCACCTCACCCTTTGCTGAGTCAGCTCCGTGCTCCTCGCGGATTCCGGCCAGCCCCTGCCCGCTCCGTTTCACCTCCGCCTCATGTCGCACCCAGGAATGCAGAAAGGCCTCCGGCTGTTGCTCCACAGAAAGCCCGCGCCAACGAGCCACGGTCTCACGGGAGAAATGTCGTTCGAGAATGGCGCCTGCCTCCGGAACCGGTCGAACCCGTTCCACATCCACGCCCACTTCGTGGTGGGCGGAAACGGCAAACAAGGCGAGGCCGTCCGAATGGGAGACATTGAACCGGACCCGCTCCGCGTTGTCTGCAACCAGCGCCGGTTTGCCGGCCGGACCATAGGCAAAACCGATGGCGGCGGGATCCAAGTCGAGATACCGGGCCAGTATCCAGCGCAGCGACCCGCGACGGAGGATGAAATGATCGCGGTCGCGCTCGAAATGGAATCGCCGCGCGCGCTCTTGTTCGTCTGGCGACAGCCACGAATGAAACCGATCCCATTCGCCCCTTAGCTCGTCCAGCGACACCCGCCAGAGAGCGAGCCCCGGAGGCAGGTCCAGCCCGGCCATCGCAACGATTCCATGCATGTCCGAGCCAGCGGAAGTGAACATTTCTGGACCATTTCTATACCGATTTGCAGGGAGCACGGTGTTTAATTTTACCACGGATGGCACGGATGGACACAGATAAGAGAACGAGGAGCTCGATTGGGTGATTGACAGCTCACCAAGCGGACTATGATTTGAGGGTTGCGAGCGGCGAGGCGGGGTGGAGAACATTGCTCTGTGTGGTGGGGAGTTGATCCGACGTCGAAAGAGGTCCGTAAACTTTGTTGAGAGCCGCGTTCAGTTCGGTTTCGAGCTGGCGACGTTCCGATTCCTCTCGCGCCCGGCGTTCGGCTCCCACGTAATCAAAGAAGTCCGGCATTAGTTTGGCAAAGCGTTTTCGCCAACGGAAGTATTCACGGAACACTTTCGACACCTCCGTCATTCCGTTCGCACGACGAGCCCCCGGCGCGAGAGTGGTCGTGTAGCCGTTGAGGCGACGGTTCAAGCGTCGATTGAGACTACGATTCATGCGCACACTGAAGACATGCAGTTCAACCACGAATGGACACGAATCCACACGAATAAAAACAGGAGTTTAACGCGCTCAAGCCGGCAAATCTGGCGTTCACCAAACGGTGCGGCGATTCGTGTGGCTCCATTGGGCCGCGAGGGCGCAGCCCAATGCGCCCGGGGCGGACGCGCTCCCCAAAGCAACTGCACGGATCCGGCGAAAAGGAGCAGTCGGAATAGCCGCGAAAGAACGCAGAGAACGTAAAGACGGGGAGTTGGAATCCAACCACCAGTGATCCTTCATGAGTGTTTTTTACGGGGCCCAGTGCTGGGCCTGCTCGTGATATTCCTCGTTGGGGATGTCCTTCAGCGGGGAGACGAACTCCATGGTGCCAGTCTCCCGTTGAATCTGATTCCGGAGGGTTCGGGCCATCTGGAACAAAGCGCCGGTGGAGAGGTCGGCGAGGTCGCGTTTTTTCAACTCTGCCTCGACGCGCTGAAGCTGATCGCCGTAAAGCCGGGCCCGCTGCTCGCGGGTGGCAATCAATTGTTCCTGGAGCGCCTCCAGTTCCATGGCGCGGAGGTTTTGGATTTCGAAACGAAATTTGCGACTCCAGTTAAAAAGAGTGCCGCGGGAAACGTTGAGATCCTGCGCCATGCAGGCAAAGGATCGACCCTGGGACCGGAGGTGAATGAACCGCTGTTGAGTTTCTTGATCTTTCATCGGTGTTCGAGTTCTTGCTCCCCGCCGGACGCGATAAACCGTCGCCCATGGCCGGGATGTTGCCAGCACCAAGCCGACAACCGTTGTTTACAAGTGGAAAGCCAGTGTGCCGATAAAGCAGCACGACTGCCTGCCCTCCCTCACCGAGAAAGGTCCGGACGACCCGGAGGTTACTCTGATTCCACCGGAATCAATTTCACCGATCCATCCCTCACTGCCCCGCAGTGCGGATGAATGGAAATTCGATAAGGCAGATTCACCGAATGTTCAAGCCAATTGTTCCATTCACGATAGATGTCGATCCGTACGAGCGCTCCTTCCACGGCAGGCTTCAGGCCGACAAAGCGCTACCATATGTTTGCCACTCCCCAGCCAGCGTTCACCCCGGGTAACAGCCGAAGCACGGGCGGGCGACAACCGAATAGAACGTTACCTTGGACTGACCACTAACCTTGATGCCTTGACATCACTGCTTCACGTGCGATGGTGTTTATGCGAGAACCACCGTGACAACTGATGACGATTTGGCAGCGACTCTGAAAACACAGGCGGCCGAACAGGGCCATTCCTTTAAGGAGGTTGTGAATGATTTATTGCGCGCGGGAATTGCTGCCAGTGGAGGCAATCCTGTCCCGCGTCCACCCGTCACCATCCCGACCAAAGCATTGGGGCTGAAACCCGGCTACGACCCGGACAAACTGAACCAGTTGGTGGATGAACTTGAACTGGAGGAACGGTTGATAAAGCAACTCACCGCATGATCCTCATCTGGTCGCGCTGGCCATGGAGCGCGGATTGGTCCTGCAAACGACCGATGCGGATTTCGCCCGTTTCCAGGGATTGAAATGGGAGAATCCGATTCGGTTCAGTAACGCCGTTTAACCACGGACGAATGGACACAGATGAGGAAGATGCTTCAGCAATAATCGATTCTCATCCACGAGTTGCGCTTACTGTTCAAAAGCAGCGACGCCGTCTGGCGCCATGGGCTTTGATCTCCGTAATCTGCAAGGAGCCGGTCATGGACGGCCAGGATGAGTGCCTTGGAGAGCCAAAGAGGCTCCTTCACTTCGCGAATTCCTTCAGCGTATTGCGGTAACGGCGCATGACCTTTTCCGCCGATTCCATCTGCCTGGAAAAATTAGGATCACCTGCGGTAATCCGGAACCCATCCGGAGCCTCGGTGAGAAAGAGCGTGTCCCCCTCCTTGGCGTTGAACCGGGCGAGCGCCTCCTTCGAGAAAACAGCTCCCAAGGAATTCCCAACTTTTCTAAGCTTCAGTTCGAGCGTCATAAATAACGATCCTTCATGTTATTATTAAAGTAATAACATCAAACAAGCCGTCCTACTAAAGCCTTCTCTCCGCGTGCTCCTGCCGAATTAACGACGGATGAACACTGATTACTGCTTCACTGATCACTGAATACTATGTACTATGCTCCCCCCTTCCCACTGTCCCACCTGCTCACTTTCTCCCCTTTCCCCCTCGTGCAATTCGTGACCCTTATGTCTCCCCTGCACTGCCGCGTTGCGACGAACACCGCAGCAGCACGTTACCATTGACTGACCCCGTATCATTTCTTCAGCCGATAGAACAGCGTCTCCA